>CAWUIP010000008.1:0-60166 GCA_963922415.1 uncultured Aliishimia sp.
AACCCTCTCTTATCAAATCACCCTAAACTGTCCCCGTGGCGCTGACGTCAGACAACATTGTAGGTTTGGCGCACAGTTTTGTTGTATGCCCTGTCACTGATTTTGCCTTCCTTCGCAGCGGAGATGTAAGCGACAGCGAAGCCAATATCATGTCGCTCTTGCCGCCACCAAACACGCCCTTCCCGCGCAACATCAGAAACAAAACTCGGAACGTTACCATTGGCGAGCTCTTCGGAAATGTTCGCTAGTCGCCCTAAGATAAAGGCCGGGAAGGGCGATAACTCGTGATTGTGTTGAGCTCTTGTCCGATTAAACATCCACAATGCGGCATTTGTAGCACCCCACCAAGCACGTACGGCTGCCGACTTCTCCTCGAATTTATCAGATGATTGCGTGTCAAGCTGGCATGCCAAGTTAAAAAGCCGCTCCTCTTCCTCTAAGAGTACTTCCCATTTTGCCTGGAGTTCGTTTACCCGGTCGGATTGTGACATTAGCGAACCAACCTTACTGCCTGCCCTGTGCCACCTGTCACATGATCCGACCAGCGCTCCATCAACGCCCGGCGCTGCTCAAGAAAATCTGTTCTCCGATAAGCACGCTGCACCTTGCTTCCCGTGACGTGGGCAAGGGCAGTCTCCGCCACGTGCTCAGGCGTGTCAGTCGCCTCCGCACACCATGTTCTGAAACTGGACCGAAACCCGTGCGGCCTCGCCTCTAGCTCTCGCCTTTCCATTAATCGGCTCATCGTTGCGTCGGAAATCACTCCCCTGCGTTGGCTTGGGAAAAGGTACCCATCTCGCTCGAACGGCATTGCCTGCTCAATCACGCTCAGCATCTCGCCCGACAGGGGGACACGAAACTCTGCCTCATGACCTTTGCGAGACTTCATATTCTCCGGAGGCACAGTCCATATGTCTCCCTCAATCTGATCTAAACGGCAAAAGCGGATTGGCTTTGAGCGCAGACCGGTGAGGATCAACAGCCTTAGAGCAAGATGTGTGACGGTTCCTTCATCGAGGCTTTCGTAGAAGGCCGGGACTTCCTGCCAGGGCATCGATGGGATGTTTTTCGGCTTATGCCGTGACCTGCCTAACAAAGCCGCTGCTTTCTGAGTTGCTTGGACATCGACCTCTAAACCCATCGCCGCAGCGTGGCGCATTACGATGCTCAGGCGCTGTAGCGCCTTCTGAGCGGTATCTGCCTTCGTATGCCAGATAGGAAGCAGTGCGTTTCTGATATCTCTCTGGTCGATGTCTTGGACGGGAACTTTTCCTAGCTTTGGCAAAACGTGCAGGCGGAGCGGGCTAAACCATCTTCCAGCAATGCCGTCACCCTTCAGCTCTGCTTTACGAGCCTCAAAGGCCTCTTCGGCTACGGTCTCAAGTGTGTGATCTGCTTTTTCAGCCTCACGCTTCTCGCGCTCTCGCTCTTTTATGGGGTCTTTGCCCTCGCGGACGACCCTACGCCATTTGGCAGCGGTCGTGCGCACTTCTTTGAGAGAAACGTCAAGCACTGAGCCGAGGCCCATTTCACGGCGCCTACCGTGGACGGTTACTCGAAGAAACCACTGACCGCCGCCGTCAGGACGCTTGTGCAACCAAAGGCCAGCTCCATCGGAGTATTTTCCCGGCGCGGCATTCTCTATTTTCTTTATCGTCAGTTTGTCGCGGGGCGGCACTCGAACACCTCAATCCATGCCTCTATCCACCTCTAGATATAGTATGACGTGGCACGAGATGAAACAGCTTGATACAGGCAACTGCTTGAATCTTTGAGGTTTGGTCGCTCAGTGAGACTGTTTGAACCTACCTGATATTGAGTTTCAATGCCCTCCACCCGCACCAACCAAGTCTTTTTTAGGCAGTTTTGTGTCTGGACTTGGGAGGTTAAACCGCTGGTTCATCTGGTTATCAAACTGCTTCGATCTTCGCCTTTGAGACTGTTTTGAACGCAGTGCGCGATCGGGTTGGTGCGTTCGGCCGACACTGCCTCTTTGTCTGCTCTTGGGCTGCCAAACGAACATTGCTGCTGTGCGCGCTTTATTCAGTGGGAGATTGGTCTTGGATATGGTCTGGGTGGGTGTGGATTGGTCCGACACGGTCGGCAAGGTCTGCGCAGTAGGATTCAATCGCTCCGCGCAAGGGACGCGGCAGTTGTCTTGGGTCCACGTCGCGGACTTCAACGGTCATGGGCGCGCGATAGGCCTCAATTGGGTCGATGATCAAATCAGCGTACTTTTCCAATACCTTAGCCTGCTCGGACATCACGGCAGGGGTCAGGTTGCTGATTAAACTGGGACGTGAACGTTCATACACGAGAATGAACTCGGCAATCCACTCAGGCCGTGCCTTCTCCAGGTCTTGCAGGAGGGCAGCGCGCATCGCCCATTTCGTGGCATAATTACGTTTTTCGATCGACAGAATGTTGATGTGGCGAATGAGTTCCGTCTGCCAATCCGACGACGTTACATTTGCCCGGTGCGTTGTGAAGTGGTCGGCTTCTTGCCCAAGCCCCAGAAAATCGTCCACAAAGTTTGGCCCATAATCCTGGATTGGGGTGCTTCGCGCGTCGTAAATCATCACGCGCAGCGCGTCGCGTCCGAAAACACGCTCAAGGTTGATCAGTTGCCGAAAGGGTTGCGGCGGCAAGTTGACGCGCCGGGTATTCTGATCCTGCATAAGCGCCAGATATTGCGTGAAACTGAATGGCTGGCCGTGTTTTATCAGTTCCTTCCAGTGGCTGGCCCAATGCGCAGGGAGACGGCGCAAAGTGTAAGCAATTTGCACATTGGCGCAGTCAAGTGCGTCGCGCAGCAGATGGAGGCCGCGGTCCCCGAGTCCAGCGATCAATTCGCTCGAGATGAGAACTTTTGGCACGTCTCGTATTTCGTCCTGCAACGCACCGAGCGTGTCATGATCTTGGTCCCGGCAGGCGCGCGCAATGTTTTGATGTGCAGCCCCCATGCGGCCCGTGTTGGGGTAGTGTATGCCGTAGCGACGCAAACGGGCCGTGTTGCTGTAAAACGCGTGCTGCAGGGATGTTGTGCCGGTTTTGTGTGGACCAACATGGAGGTATACGACGTCGGGCATGTGGTCGTAACTTATATGTAGCCCAGGTCGGCGGCCAAGGGCCCACAGATGGCGCGGATCGGATTTGCGAACGCTGGCGCTGACAAAGGCGTTGCATCCTTCGGCAGAAAGCCTGCAGACCCCAACGGAAGCCGCCCCGTGTATAAGCGGCGCAATACCCGCGGAAGTCTGTGTGGATGTCGTTCCAGATCTTCGAGCCGCATTTCGATATAGGGTGCACTGGTATCAAGCGCATGTTGCCGGGTTTGCGCGATATGCCGCGTCCATTCTATCGCGCGGTCGCGTTCTTGACTGCGCCGCTGCCCTCTTTGGTGCAGGTTGCCCGGATGCGTGACAAGATGCAGTATTGGAACGGCGCGCCGCTGATCTGGCAAAGGCGGCAGATCACTGATGCAACAGCGCAGTCCCGGAAACTGCGCGTTCACGTGCTTCATAACGTTTTCCCGAACATGGTTTGCGCAAATGACGTGGAGATCGCACGCGAGGTTTAGGCAAGGCGACGAAACGGCTTGGTCGTTGACCTGAAAAATAGGCAACCGCTTTTCGACGCCCTCCTGCGGTTCTGAGGGAGGCGCGCGAAAAAGCGTCGGGTCCGGTTCGACAATGTCATAGTACCGCGAGGCCTGGCGTGGACCGTGCCACAGTTTCCGCACGTCATCCGGTGCGAAAACGCGCGACATATACTGCGCCCGCAGGTCGTCTAACGAAAGCCCAGGATAGTGGCGCAGTATGACACGCTGGTTTGCCAGTTTGGATGCGTCCCGCGTGACTGTGTGACCGCCGGTTGCCATCCACAGATCCAGAGGAGCGCTTGAGTGAAACAACCTTTGTTTTTCGTCATGCTCTCGAAATATCATCCGCGCGCGCATTGTCTCTTGAAACGTGTCTGGATCGTGTTCTTCGTCCTCCAAAAGCGGCAAGTACAAATGCTCTGTGCACGAGATCGCATGTTTTTGTGCAGACTCCGCCTCGCTGAGAAGCTGCGCCATCGTTTTGTTTTTGGGCGGATCAATGAACTCGTCGGCATCCGCATGCAGGACCCATCCATCACCGAAACTGTCCACGATATCGCGCTTTTGTTGAAGCTGGTGGGTCAGATCGAAATACCCGTGATAAGGCGTGTCTATGATGTCATGCACGACGTGCCCGCGATGCGCCTCCGCGATCTGCCGGGTGCGGTCAGTGGACCCGTGATCGATCAGGATGACCCGGGCCTTGTGCCGCTCGGCATCTGCAAGCCGCGCGCCAAGTGTGTTCTGCGCGTTTCGACAGGTCAGCACCATCGTGAGCTTTGGTGCTAAAGCGCCAGAACTTGCAAAGACAGCCGGTGACTTTAAGGATGGGCCGCGTGGATTGAGTTGGTCCAGAAACTGCGCTGCGACGTCTGTCCGCCCATGTTCCCGGTGCCAAACGGCCAGTTCGCTCATTTTTCGCGCATCGCAACTCACCGGCCAGCCACGGCGTCTAAATTTCTCAAGCTTTGCCAAGAAGGTAAGCGGTTCATTTACCGCAAGAAACTCTTCGTGCTTACGCATATTGAGTGCGTAGAGCGCGGGCCAGATGCGTAGCGGGGCTTTGCCGTTTCGCAGGAGCGCCAAAGTCATTTCCAGGACTGGGTAACGCTGAAAGACGCGCCGCTGCGTCGTCTCCATCGCCATCTCTGCGTATCGGATCCAAGTGGTTTCATCGCGGAAAAGTAACCGAGCCGGCAAGGTCAATTGCGGGCCCTGCCGCAGCAATGCGATCATGAAAAACCAGTCGTAGGCGTTCATGCCCCGTTTGGGAAAAGCGGCGCGGGCGCACTCTGTGCGCATCAACCCATACATCCGCGTCCCGCCAGGATGGCGTAGGTACTGCCGCAACCGAGCCACGGTTTGACCTTTTAAAAAATCCAAGTTTGGAATTGGACGTTGGGTTCGGCCAACAAAAGCGCCATGCGGGACAATTGACACTGCTGCTGGAGCCGCTTCCAGCGCACCAACTGTTTTTTCCAGAAAGTCACGATGCCAGTAATCGTCTGCTGCGAGCCAAACAAAGTACGGCGTTCGGGCGTTTTGCAAAGCCACAGCAAAGTTCATAAACCCTTCGCGTTCAGAGTTTTGCAAAAACGTGATACGCGCATCACTTTGCGATGCTTTGCGGGCAAGCTCTGCACTGGCATCCTCTGAACGGTCATCTGACAAAATCAGGTGCCAATTTTCGAAACCTTGCGCTTTGACAGTGTCAATCGCACGCCCCAATGTGCGGGCGTTGTTGAAGATGGGCATGCCAATGGTGACTTGTGCGCCCGATGCTATCATTTGCCGAGAATGCTCCATCTGGCGCCCGTTACGCATGCGCAAGGACTGACGGTTGGAACGCAAGCGGACTTCGCTTGCGTGTCCAAGTCAATCCTTCGACATACGCCGCCGCTTGCGCCGCGCCGTTGGCGTTGTCCAGACGGGCACAGTTGATCCGAAGCCGATCTTGGACGTCTCGGCGCATAAGCGCTTCAAATTGTGAACGAAAGTGATGCAAATCGCCCGTGCGGGCAGAGAGCGCAAGGCCGCACAACTCAGCGTAGTCAGCCCTCAGCCATTGTTCATCATGTTCGGGATGATCGTTCGACGTGAACAGCGTCGGCAATCCGGCCGAAATGTTCTCGTGAAATGTGTTGTATCCGGCGAGCGCAACCGCGCCATCAAATCCGTTCAAAAACTTCGAAATCGGAAACGCGTCGAGCACCCGGACATGGTCGGGTAGGTCGTATGCGTTTTTGGAGATGCGCCAGCGCGCGAAGACAAGCTGTGCAGGCTGCTTTGCTGTCCGCGGGTCGCACATGTCACAGAGCATTTCGACGATTTGTCGCGTGTCGAAGTTGTTGCCCGAGCCCAATTGCAAAAGGAAAGCCGGGATGTCCGGATCAAGATCAAGAATGCGCCGCGCACTCGCGCGGTCCAGAAGTTCTGGCGCATCCAGAAACCGCACGGGTGGGATGCGCAGCGTCTCGGCTTGGCGTCGCTTTGTCAGACCTCGGTCCAGCGGGTCGCACAGCTCGGATGGTTCGATGACCGCATCAAAGTGAGGTGCGAGGTCAAGGTATTCCTGGCCAACATTGGGACGCCATAGCGGGCGGCGTTGCCAGATCTTCCACATTTCGGGAAACGCCTTCATTGCGTGGATCAACGCGTCGTATGGCACATTGCCATCAAAGACAAAAACGTCCGGCCGCCGGAAGCGAAAGATCATGGTCAATTCACGCGCTAACTTCTCTGTCCATTGGCTGTATGTCAGGCCAACTGACTGAAAATATGGAAGGTAATCGACGTCGATGCCCTGGTCGGTGGCAACGGAATACGCCTTGCTCATAGTGATGATCGTCGGTTTGCATTTTGGGCTCAGTCGGCGCGCGGAGGCCATGCATCGCGTAATGTGCCCCATACCGATCCCATTCGACGTCAAATAGACAACGCTACTTTGGCGCAGCGGTTGCGCGTTGACCTTCGGTTCCGCATCACCGATCAGCGCGCGGACCCGGTTGACCGCTACGTTCGGGCCGAATTTGCGTCGGACCGTGGCAACGGCAAGATCAGACTGCGCCTGCCATGCGCCCGGCTCTGCCTCGATGCGGTTGACGTGACGGGCGACATCGCTTGGCTCGCAATATATCGCGCCATCTTCGAAAAGTGGTTGGAAGTGATCCGGCAGAAAGCAAACGCACCCCGCGGCCATAGCCTCTAAAATCGATCGTCCGAACGCTTCGATCCACTCTTCGCCATGGAAGTAGGAAAAGTATCTGATTGAGCGCAAAAAATCTTCCACGGGCAATGCGTCGAAACTCAGGACGTCCCAGTTCAACGGGCGTGTTTCGACGATCTCGTCCTGCGGCGCGCCGTACCCCATGAGCATAACACGGATATCTGGAGTGTCCGGGTAGGCCTGTAGGAATGTTTCGCGATCATCGGGCCATTTGATTGCCTGGGGTCGGCTGTGGCGCCCAAGCGTCGGACGCGCGCTGGGGAGGCGTTTGCGACTTTCTGCGAACATGTCTGGGTCGAGAACGTTGACCCAGTCTTCGGGTGTCAAGGGCGGGGTTTCGGGTATGGAGGTGAAAGCAGCCCTGACTTTGGGACCCACAGGTGCCCAATCGACATGGCCAAACAATCTGTTGGTGATTTCGACGATGCGTGCGACATCGTATTGCGGTTCTCCGTAAGCATCCACAGGCGGGTGATGGACGACCAAGATGAACCGAGGGCACAGTATGCAAAGAGGTAATGCCGGCAGAGTTTCGAAAACACTGGGGTGGTGAAGACAACACAACCGTGCCGTGACCTGTGTGCGCTGCGGAACAAAAGAGACATTGGGATGATCTGCGACGTTCCTGAAACCCGCATGCATCGATCGCGTGTCAACGAGAGGTCCGCCCGAAAGCGCCAACAAACCAACTGTGTACCCCGCATCAGCAAGGGCACTGACATCCGACAGGATGGAGGAGGATGTGCCGCCTGGAAATCGAAAATCGCCCACAACGAGCACATCAACTTGCAAAAAATCTGACCTCCGATTGATTTGTCTAGCTTATGTGTTGTTATGGCAAAGTCTAGAAGCTCGTGCGTAGGGAGAGGCTTGGGTGGTCATAAAGCGCATTCGTACGGCGGTCCAATCGGCCAAGGCTGCTGTGGAGCCGGCGACGGGGCCTTCTGCGTCGACCAAGTCTCGGCAAGACAAGAAAAAAGTTGCACGCGCCTTGATCCATGTGGGATCGCAGCGCGACTTAGAGACCAATTTGACACGCCATCTCTCGATCTGTCGGGACGGGGGATATCGATGCGTCGTGGTGTCCAACCACTTTCCGACCCGATTGCTGGAACGCTCCGACGTGATCTTCGAGTACGCGCCCCTTGGGGCAACATCTGTTGTTTACCCAGGCCAGGTTCATGCAAGCGCCCATTTTTTCGAGAGACTGACGCATGTCGTGGCGTTCTGGTCTGTTGTGAGTTGTGCTTGGAGTGGTGAGAAAGCGTCTGAAGTGATGCGTGTCGCCAAAGACTATTCGCCCTACATCGACGCGATGAGCCGCCCGCTTTGAACAGCTACTTTCGTCGAAAACGTTTCTGTGATACCGATCCTTGGACAGGGACAGATTTTTAGGCCAGGACGTTTATGGCGCAAATTACAAAATGGGCTCTCTTTTGGCGTGCATTGGTGTTGTCACTCTTGTTTGGGCAGCCAGCAGCTTCGCAATCCGATGAAGAAACAGCCGCTTGGAACCGCGCCGTTGAATCCGGTCAACCTGAAGACTTCTTTAGATACTTAAGTCAGTTCCCGGCCGGTGTGTTCGTCGATGAGGCCGTTGATGCTTTGTCGGAGACGGGCGCGATAGGCACACGCTCCGTTGGTGCGTTGCCGCAACGCGCACCGCAGAGCGCGCCGCAACAAGCGCCGCAGCAAACTTCTCAACCTCAGTCGCAAACTGGACCAAGTTCAACCATCGGCGGGGGGGTTTATCGATGATGCGCCGCCCGTTTGGCTTGTTTTCTGTGATGTCTGTTTTGACCTTGGCCGCATGTGGAGCGACGTCGACGTTCAACATGGAAGACGGGACAATGCGGTTTCTGGCACCCAGTATTGCTGCAAGTGGCGATACCGTGACGTCCAAGTTGACCCCAGAACAGGTTGCTGCGGCGTTTCGCGCGGCAGGGTATAATCGCGTTTCAGTGGGCCGCAGCGGCAAAACTGTGCGCATCCGGTCCCCCAGAGCCGATATGATCGCCTGCGGAGAAATCGTGCAACAGGCGCGCGGAGTGCAAGCGCGATTTGATGGAAATGCACGGCGCGCGGCGATACTCGCGGCGTCCGATCAGGCAGAGAAGGATCTGCTGTTCCGAAATTTGACTGCGAACTCCGAACTTGTTCTGACCCAGTTGGATGAAAATACATATCAGGTCCGCGAAGACCACAGCGTCACATTGGAGTATCGATGGGCGGTGAGTGGAGAAGGTTGGACGCAGACCTTTGATTTTGGTTTGGACGGACGCGCAGATTTTGCAGACAAGACGCAATGCGTCAGCGCATCAATCGCACAGACTATCCTTTGAGACCCTGAGACCTATGGTCTAGTTATCAAAGCGTCCCCAAATGGCGTGCGATGTGCGCTGAATTATGTCTGAAGACTGCGATGTCGGGCACGACAGCTCGGCGGCTTTCCAAACATCCGGCGGTGCCACGTCTGTCAGCATACGCTTTACGCCTCGACTTTCCGCGCCACTCCAAGTTAGAGCTTGCACATCGCTTGAACCGGCTATCTCGCGGCTCAATTGCGCGATCAGCGCGCCACGGTCATCGACCGCAAGTTCCTCAACGTCTGCCGGAACGTCACGCCCTAGCAAAGTGTGCAGTAGGGTCAAAACATAGATGTCGCCCCAGTTTTCGTCGCGCCCGAGCAAGGGCAGATCCTGACCAGTGCATTCTATGAAGCGCGCATCCGCCTGCGCCAAACGTCGCGCAGCTTGCGGGGTTTGTGGCGCGTTGCGAATGCCCAATACAGTGGGATTGAGCACGACCTGTAAGTTTGAGCTATTTGTGAGGACTTGATCGCCCCGGCCAAATCGAACGCCGCCTGTTCCAATCCGTCCCGTCATCTTGCATTGCCAAGCATAGTCGATGACGCTGTCTTGCGCGCAGAACTTCGGATCGATGACATGCTTTTCAGTTCTGGCAGAGGGTAAGAGACCTGGATCGAAGGCGAGGCAAAATTGATCTCCGAGTTTCTCGTAAACGTCTATTCTCTCTTCGCTGCTGGACATGTTTACCCAAACGCCTGGCCGCTGCGGATCAGGGACGTCGCTCTCGGCGTCGTAGAAAAAAACATGCGTGTAATTGGCCGCAACGCGAGCCGGGCGAGCGCTGTCTTCGGGCAGAGAGTGTCCGACATCACGCTCCAATTCTTTAAGGTGGTTCGCGGAATGCTTGCTGCCGAGTGCATCGGCTGCTCTGAAGTTCCATGCGGCTTCGCTGGTTTCCGCGTCGGCCATCAACTTACGTGCGTGTAGAGTGCCAATGTTGTCGAAAGCAGCGGCATGATCCAGAGTTTGTGCGATCTCTAAATGGGCTTGCGCGTTTTTCGCCTCTTCTGCTGATGACGCGTCCAACATCATGCGGTATCCCAATGCATCGTTGCGTGGCGCCGCCGCGTTGGGCGAGAAATTGGTGTTTTGGGCCAGGTATTGCGAGCGCGGGCGATCAAATTCGGCGATGTCAAACTCGAGCGCGCGACGAATGTCTTGACCCAGTCGGCGTGTTTCGGTTTCTAGCCTGTCCCAATTCCATGTCTGACCAAACCGCTTGGACCGCAGAAACTGCGGCACAACAGATTTATGCCACAGCGCGTCAAGCCAAGCATAGTCGTTTACCACGTCAATGCGCCACGATGGGTCGTAGATCGGCATCATCAGACCCAACCGCGCTCCATAAAGGACCCACAAACCGTTTTCCGCATGCCGCCCGACGCTACACCATATGCGCAACGGGCGTGCTGCGCCTGCACTTTGCCAGCGCGGCAAGTCGCGCCGCGCTTGATCCTGAAGGGCCATTTGGTGCAAAAATACCGCTTCTCGGAAACCCGCACGAAAGGCATGATATGCGGTCTTGGCGGGCCAGGTGGAAGACAGCCGCTCGGGCCGCGTGAGCTGTCCGGATTGGCCGGGTGCAACAGCGCCAATATCATGATCAATCGTGCACTGCTCGCCCTCGGCGGCCTCGTGGGTCCGCATGTTTTGCAAGAGCCATCTTGACCATAGCTTTAGGCAACCGTTGCCTGACCACAGCCCGTTGACCATGTTGCGGCTGAGCCAATCAAGCCGATAGGGGTCGCGCAGCAAGTACTGGGGGACCTTTATGTTCATCACATTGGGTGAAACCAAAGTATCTGCATCGACCGTTACGAGCCAGTCGCCTTCCACCGCTTCTGCGGCAGCCTTGTGGCACGCGTCCAGCCCTTTTACGCCATGAACGCGTACGGCGTGTGGGACTTTGCTTTTGAGATCGAACCAATGCGCGTCTGCCCAGGGTTCGTCATAACTGAGAAAGACAAACGGGAAATCCCCCAGTTGTCGGTATGCGGGGTGCGCAGCAGGCTCTCTTTGGATCGAGGCCGACGGCTTATTCATTGACCATATTGAAGTCTAAAAGACCAAACTGTTCGATCCAGTCATCCGCGAGCCGTTCGCCTTCCGCGGCTTGGGCGGGCGACAAAACTTGCAATATTGCCGCAATACGCTCATCGGCGTCTTTAAGCTGGTTTTGGCTGTCGCGCGTGTCCCGGAACATCGCAGCTTTGCGCGCGATGATATAGTTGGCATACGCCTCCGCACCGTTCGCGGCGCGCCCTGCGCTTTCGCGGCGCAATACGTCGCCAATGTAGTTATAGGCACCCAAAAAGTTGCGCTGGGCGGACAGCCGGAAATAGGCCAAAGCTTTGGTGTCGTCTTTTTCCACACCATCGCCGTTCATAAAGGCACGCCCTAGCGCAAATGCGGCGTAGGGATTTCCCTCCTCGCTCGAGCGTACAAGCCAACGAATACCAAGCTGTTCGTTCTTTTTGACCCCGCGCCCATAGAGATACGCGCGGCCAATGAGGTTGCCAGCATCAGAGCTGCCGAGTGTTGCGGCTTTGCGGTAATATTCCAGGGCTTTGCGTGGATCTTGGGAAACGCCAAGCCCTTTTCTGTAGGTTCCGCCATAGGCCACATATGCAGGGGCGTAACCGCCTTCGGCCGCCAGTTTCATCCAGCGCCGCGCTTCTGGAAAAGACTGCTGTGTGCCCCAACCCTCGCGATAATAGACGCCTGCAATCAAGCGCAGCTGCGGAGACCCCAAAAGCGCGCCCTGTCGAACAGCTTCGAAAGCCTGCGTCTTGTCCGGCTCAACACCAAGACCCTGGCGATACATTGCCGCAATGCCCGCATATGCCGTTGCATTTCCAAGCTCTGCTGCGCGCTTGTAATAGTGCAGCGCTTCGTCAAAGCGGTTGTCCAGCCGTAAGACACGCGCAAGATTGTTGATCAATCTGCTGTTGAGCGGATCCGCGCGGACCGCTTGAACACAAGCCCGCAACGCCGCGCGCGTGTTGACCAGATCATGCGGGACTGGCTCCACAAGCGCCATTGGATCGCCGATTCCGGTCGCAAGAATGTCGCAAGCCGTGATCAATGACACCAGACCGCCAGGAATATCGGCGCCCGGTCCATCAACGCGCAGATCCATCAGTGGAAAGGATGGCAAGCCGTCGCCGCTGACCAAGACCAGTTGCCGACGTGCCGCGTTGCTCAACTGATCATTAGGAAACAGAGCTGCAAACTGTTCGAAATCACGGGGGTCTGCGCTGTCTGCGATTGTCAGCCACGCCGTCGTGGGCAGCGAGATGACCCGGCCTGACAGCATTTCACGGAGCTCTCCGGCAGGCACGCTGAACTTCGGTCGTATGATGACCTCGGTGCGTGTGTTGTCGATGTACCACGGTGTTTGCGCCCCGCCTGTCGCGAGCCGTACGCGCGCACGGACGAGCCGCAACACATCTCGAATATCTTGCTCGGGCCCTTCAAGCGCCGTCGCCAAAGCCGCGGTGTAGGGGCTGTTGCCCGACGCACCATCCAGTGCAACAGCACCGGGTGCCGTTGAGAACGCAACGATCGTATTGGGGGGCGCATCGACGAGCGCCAAGCCTGTGCCAATGGCGTCTTCATCGGGAAAGGGCGAGTTACGGCAACTGTCTAGGATCACGACCAGCGACTTTGTCCCGATCTCATTCAGACGCGAGACCAGTCCATTGATAGATACCCCGCCATTTTGCAAAAAGCTTGGAACCGTCGGGTCGATATCCGAGGGAAGGGCGTAGTTTATGCCGCCAACCTGCAGGCCATGACCCGCGAAATAGAACATGCCAAGCTCTGAGCCTGACTGCTCTTTTTCGATTTTCGAAACGACGGCTTCAATCTCGCTTTTCTTTGCGTTTTCAAGGTAATAAACTTGGAAGCCCATATTGTTGAGCGACGCCGCAATCGTTCGAGAGTCGTTGACCGAGTTGTCGAGTGCGGGGATGTTTTCGTTCTGGTATTCGGCAACGCCCAAAACCAATGCCCACCGGCGATCTTCAGGTTTGATATCGTCGTTTACGGCGGCTTGTGCCGAATTGATCGACTGGGCCAGCACCATCCACAAGCAGGTGAGTAAGAGCCAAGCGGCTTTCTGAAAGCGGACGAGTTTGGAAACGTGAAGCAATATGATCCTCAGCAGGTTTTCGCTTAAGCTGCGCGCCAGACGGCACGCTTGGGACGATTCGAATTAGGACGCTATGCCAGAGGATATCAAGTTTTCCGAAGAATTGGGCGACGTTGCGCCTCGAACATTTGATTTGATCGAACACTCAAATGCAGAGCATTCGCGAACCGTTTTGGTTGATTGGATGCTTGGGAATACCTGCAGCTACGCTTGTAGTTACTGCCCGGCGGCGCTTCACGACGGGACGCAGGCTTGGCAAACCTCGGCGTCCATCATCGCATTCTATGACACGCTGCACCGGCACTATGTCGAGCACAGGGGAAAACAGGTCTGGTTGCAGTTCACGGGTGGCGAGCCGACCATGCACCCGCACATCGTTAAGTTGCTCGAACACGCGACAGCCCGGACCTTCAAGGTGAGTTTGATCTCGAATGCGTCGCGCACCGTGCGGTTCTGGGAGAAAATCTCACCGCATCTCGACAGCGTTATCCTGACATACCACAATGAATTCGCTGAAATTGAGCACTTTCAAAAAGTGGGTGCCATGGTGGCGGCGCGTATGCCAGTCCACGTCAATGTTACCATGCACCCAGACCGGTTTGACCAGACCTTTGACGAAGCACTTTCGCTACGCAAGGCAATGCCAAGCGCGTCGATCTCCCTTAAGCCATTGCGGGTTGGGTTTCGTACGGAACTCTATGACTACACCGCCGAACAACTGCATCGAATGACGACTGGACTGCCTGTGGGAACAGTGTTCGATGGGACGACGCCACGGGGCACGATGACAGTTGTCGGCGGGGACGTCGACACGCCACAGCGCATGCGCGCCAATGAGTTCATCATTCGCAATGAAAATCGCTGGGCAACCTACCGGTGTAACGCAGGGTTGGAATCGTTGCGCATCAAAGCGGACGGAGGTGTGACGCGAGCTGTCTGCTCTGTTGGCGGCGAATTGGGACGCTTGGGGCAACCGATCCGTCTTCCAAGTGCACCCGTCATATGCGACGCGGACGCTTGCAGCTGCGTCGCTGATATCTTGATTACAAAATCGCGCGCGCCGCGCTAGCTTTCCGGTGTTTCACGTGGTTCACCTTGCCGCTGAAACACCACGCGTTTGGGCTTTTTGTCTTCCGTCAAAAAAACTTGGCTGTACCGTTCATCCGTCCGCATGAACAAATCAACGATCATCTCAATATGAGGCCGGCTCAACTGCGGTTCGGAGTACAAGTCCAAAAGGTCAGGATGAGTGTCCGGGTTGTAGGTCGGGTTGTTCCTGAAGGACCAGTAGATGTCATCAAAAACAATGTATCCGCCAGGCCGCATCATCTCCTTGAGTGTGACGCAGGCCGGCGCATCGATGTGAAACGTGTGCGCGCCATCCAAGTACACCAAGTCATATATCTGCATAGTTTGCTGGGATTGGTGACGTTTCAGCGCTGTTTCCGCGAGTTTCCAGGCATAACTCTCAAATCTCAAACGCCCATTTCCAAAGTATCGAATGTTGACTGGCCCCGCGGCGCTTTGTGCTTCGATCCGCTCGCGCAAGTCTTTTAGACGCAGGTGAAAATCGTAAAGGTGCAGATCGCCACCCAACTGCATGAGACGCAAGAATTCCATCGTCGTTGCGCCCAGACCGACGCCAAGTTCGGCAACGCAGGGCTTGGACACATTGGTAAGCACGTATTCAAGCGCGGTGAGTGCATCTTCAGAAGGTCTGCTTAGGAACTTCGATGCATCGGTGGGTTTTGGCTCGCCCAATCTTCGTGTCTCCTCCGGGGCAGTTTGCCGACTTGCCTGGTGTTTGTCGAGCGATCAAGGACGGTGCGCGTGTCGCGTTGAAAGTGTTGGGCCGCGTTGGTTGGGCCGTGCTTTGCGATCCAATGTTCAAGTGTTGTGGCGTCCACGAACCTTTTGACTGTAGTCCTGTGTGCAGCAGCTACTTCACTGCAATTGGCGTGCAAGTTATGTTCATCCTTTGATCCCCAAAGACGCAAACGGCGCGCGCGAGTAGGGTCGCGCGCGCCGTCGCTTCTTGAGCTGATTTACGCAAGCGTCAGATCGTAAATGCCTTCGGAACCTGTGATGAGCGCGACATCTTCAAAAACATGGCTGCGCTCGCGGTCTAGTGAACGCTCTTCATGCACGCGCAGTTCAGCACCATCCGCCTCAAGAGACCGGTACCGCAGATTGGCGGTGTCGTTGCCAAGCATGCTTTGCATGTTCGCCAACAGAACCGGGGTGCCGTCTAGGGCGTCAAAGCTCACATCAGTGAACCGGTGGTTCAAGCCGCCATCGATTTCGGTTAAGTTCAAGACATCTTCCAAGGCGCCGTCCAGCGCAATCCAGTCAATCTGTTCTGCGCCATGGGTCCCGTCGACGGAGGCTTCTTCTTCCTGCAGAACGAACTCGAACTGATCGGGCCCGACAGATGACACGCGGGTAACAACGGCCACGTCATCACTGTTTGATGCGACTTGCGTGAAGATGGATGGCGTCTCGTCAAAGCCGTCCAGACTGACTGAGATCACAGATCCCAAATCCGCGTCAGACAGGGTGCGCCCAGCTGCCAGTGTTTGCCCGGAAGCCAACTCATGTGTGCCGGCCGAAACCGCCATCCAGCTAACGCTTTCCTCCTTGTGCCAGCCGTCACGGAATTCCCACTCTTCAATCTGATACTCGAAGCCGGTGGAGGTGACATTGCGCACGCGCGCCATCGCCCCTTGGCCGCCGTTGAAAGAGACTGGGCCCATGATCACCACAGCGTCATCGATTTCGTTTTCGAAACTCACTGTGTGCCACGCGTCGCTGTTTCTTTGCAGCACCGTTTCGACTCCAAGTTCTAGCCGTATCGTTTCAGCCTCAGCGGCATCCCCGCTGTCTGCGCCGTCGTTATCATCGGGCCCGTCACTGCCGTCGCCAGTATCGCCGGTGTCCGTTGTGTCGCTGTCGCCCTCGTCCTGGCTGCCGCCTGTGCCCGCATCGGTGTCGTCGTCCCCGGGCAGCGGGTCGTCGATCTCGGTGCCGGCGTCGTCATCGATCAAGAAGCTTGGATCATTGCCGTATTCCGCCAGCAAAAGCGCCTCGACCGGGCCGATTTCGACATCGATAACAGACACTTGATCAATCTCGCCATCAAAGAACCAGCGCGCTTTGGGATCGTCGTCGCGGCGGTGCATGGCAGAGGCGCCGATCACGGTTGGATAGGTGTTGCCACTCATCCCGCCAGTGAAGCCTTCGCCTTCGTCGCTGAGATCGTTCAGGACACCGTCGACATAAAGCGACGCACCTTCCTCGCTGAAGGTGAAGGCCATGTCGTAGGTCTGACCGGCTTCGATCTTGTCGTCGGAGCGGAGATAGTAGGACTCTTCGGTCGTTTGATAGCGCACCTTGAGGTGTCCGCCGCTGTCGACCCAAATGCTCACGTGCCCACCTTCTTCGAAGTTGGAGTGATCTTTTGAGTAGAGCGCTTGGTGATCCTCGCCCGGTGTGTCGGCGGTGAAGCTGATGAGGATGGTCCCTTCGGTTTGGGCTTCACCGGCCTCGTGCGCCAGTTCGACATAGGTCTCGCCGTCGAAGCTGCCCCCTTCGTGGCTGTTCACCAATTCAACCGGGCCCAGGTCTTGCGCGGTCTTCCAAGCGAACTGCGATTTGGCCTCGTCCATGTAGGGATTGACCGAATAGGCCAACGGGTCCGAGGTCAGGGGACGGCCCTCCACATCCCGATCGTCATATCCAAAGACGTCATCGGGGCGCGTAACAGTGGAAGGGTCGTCCGATGGGGCAAGCGCCTCTTGCAACTCATCGATGGTGGTCACAATGCCGTAATGGGCGCCTGCGTCGGTTTCGACCATGTCTTCGGTGACCATGTCGCCGATCACAGCCAGGATGCCCAACTCGTCCTCGTCATGGGCACCACCGTTGTTGCCCTGCTGCGAGTAGGCGCGGATCAGGGACAGGACAGAGTCGTCCACGCCGTCGCCATCTGTGTCGACCGTGTCATAGCTGATTTCGATATTGGTCGTGTGCCCAATGACCGAGATGCTATCCTCGTCAGCGTTGAAATCCCCAAAGATATCAATACCAAAGCCGTCGACCCAGTGGTCATGGACGCGGTCATTCTCACCGGCGACGCCGTGCCAATGCACAGTGCGGCCATCGGTCATAACGTTGTCGATGATCGCGTCTTTCTTGCCGTTGATATAGGTCTCAACCGCCAGGTGGTCTTCGCCTTCGCCGCCGATGAAGATGTCATCGGCATAGATCGGTTGATCGGTCCAATCGACCAGCTTGAGGAGCGCGTCATCGATGGAGGGGTCCGGGAAGGGGCGGATCGGCTGGTCAACGCCCAGTTCATAGAGCACCAGCTGACCCGCCCGGTCTTCGCCCACATCGCCACCCGCGATCATCAAGTCGTTGCCTGCGCCCCCCATCACAAAGTCGGATCCGCGTCCGCCGTTCAGAACGTCGTCCCCGTCGCCGCCGTCGATCTTATCGTCGCCGTAGCCGCCGGTGATAGTGTCGTCGCCCGCGCCGCCGTTCAGCATATCGTTGCCCGCGCCGCCGTCGATCTCGTCATTCCCGGCGCCGCCATCGAACATGTCGTCGCTGGCATACATGGGCTGTGGACCAGACGGATTGGTCAGCGCGGCACCTGGGCCGTTCTCGACCAGTTCCGTGATCTCGTCAGGTGTCAGCACGTCTTCGGGCGCATAGCCACCCCAGACGCCGAACTCCGCCAGCGCGCCGTCGAACGGATTGTCCAGATCCTCGTCATCGGTGGCAAAGACCAGCGCCGTGTCGTTGATATCGGTGCGCCGCTGATCCGCGCCAAAGACCCAAGGCTCGGCATTCATCAGCATATAGGCTTCTGTGTAGACGCCGGGGGAGGGGACATCGCCCTCTTCCGGGGTCCAGATATCATCACTGAGCGCGACGCCGTCTTTGTACACCGTCACGCCGTCGGCGGTGAAGTTGACGGCCAAATGCGCCCAAACGCCTTCTTCCAGGATCGCTTCGGTCGTGCTCCACGACCGGTTGGAGCCACCGTCGCCCGGCGCCATGCGCAACAGGAGCCCGCCATCTTCTTCTTGGATCAGACGGAAGTGGCCGCCTTCGCCGGTGTTGCGCTGATCTTTGGTGACGATTGCGCCGTCGTCCGACAGATCATCGGCACGCACCCAAAGGGCGATGGTGCCTTGCGTGATCTCGAACGCGTCGTCATGCGCCAGATAGGCGTATTGATCTTCGCCGTTGAAGGTCAGCGCCGAGGTGCCCGCGCGAGGGCCATCAGTGGTATCTGCTGTCCGCAAGATCGCCTGGTTTTCGTAAAGGGTATAGGCCTTTACAGCGCTCAGCTCGCCCCGGTCATCTGCATAGGCGCCGGTGTCGCTGGCGCCCAGCGACCAAAAGCCCAAAGCGCCGGGCAGGCCATCAGGCTCTGGCGGCAAGTCGGGCGTGATGACATCGTCGCCATCTGTGCCGGTTTTCATTTGGCCCTCGCCGTCCACA
Source organism: uncultured Aliishimia sp. (assembly GCA_963922415.1). GTDB lineage: Bacteria > Pseudomonadota > Alphaproteobacteria > Rhodobacterales > Rhodobacteraceae > Aliishimia. The sequence continues at coordinate 18,861 of CAWUIP010000008.1, forward strand.
AACCCAAGCTGATCAAAAGGATCACGGGTCAGTTCAACATCGTCGGCTTCGGTTGGACTTGTTGCATGTGCGGCAACTTGGTCCAGATAGGGATTGTCCATCAGGTCCAGAGGGTCACCTTCGGGCGGTGTGAACACCTCGCCTTCGCCGCGGTAGTCATAGCCGTGATGGGTGACGCCGCCCTCTTCCAGCATCTTCGTCTCGCCCACTTGGTGCAGCGCCTCGGCCACATCCGCGTAGTTTTCGACGACCCCGTAGGTCACGCCATTGTCGGTCTGGATGTCGTCCACATCAACCAGATCGCCATCGACAAAGAGCACACCCAAAAGGTCGCGGTCATGCGCGCCGCCATTGCCGTGCTGGAGCGAGACGACTGTGACGATGCTTTCCAAGTCGCCATCGTTGTCGAAGTCGACATAATCGACCTCAACATTGGCCGTGTGGCCGATGACCGCGATGTGGTCCTCTTCCTTGTTGTAGTCGACAAAGTAGTCGAAGCCGGTCAGGTCGACCCAATGCGCGTGCTGAAAGTCGTTTTCGCCGGCGACTTTGTTCCACTTAATCGTGCCATCGGAGTTGGTGTGCTTTTCGATGATTGGCTGGATCGCGTTGATTTGCGGTGCGATTAGAACGGTGTCGCGGCCTGCGCCGCCGATGATGATGTCATCGCCGATCAGTGGCTGGTCCTCATAGCCATAAAGCTTGTCGAACTCAGGGTTCACATAGCCATCCGCAGGGCGCGTTTCGGGTACGACATAGCGTTGTGCGATCTTCTGCTCGCCCCCGTCCGAGCGCGAGACAATCAAGTCGTCGCCCAGACCGCCAATAATAATGTCGGATCCATAGCCGCCATCGAGGTAGTCGTCGCCGTCACCACCATTGATAGAATCATCGCCATAGCCGCCCAGGACCATGTCGTCGCCGTCGCCCGCGTTCACCGTGTCGTCGCCGCCCAACGCGTCGATCTTGTCGATGCCATCGGTGCCGTTGATCTCTTCGGCGTCATCCAACGTCAGCAGCCCCAGCGTGTGCGAAGGGTGGTATGCGTCGACATCCAGCAAAGGAACATCCGCAGGCGGGTCGGTGAAGTCCGACATGGCCGCATAAAACGCGCTTTGATCTACAGGCAGGCCGTCGATTTCCATGCGCAGCGCCATGCCGCCGCCACCGTCGAAATACTGCATGTCGAGGAGGTAGAGCCCGCCGTCAAACTGGGCGCTGATCGCGGTGGGCTCGTTGGGGCGCATGCCTTCGAAGGCGGACACCTCGACACCGCCCAGTGACAGCCGGTAGCCGTCGTCAGACCAGATCGTGATCGTATGCGCACCCGGTGGGATATAGATATAGCCACTGATGTCGAGCCCGGAGGGGCCCATCTCGATATCCCCATCACCGGAAGTGACGGCGCCATTCTCACCTAAGAACTCGGCAAGCGTCGTGTCGCTTTGTCTTGAGTAGAAGTTGACCTCTGACATTGAAAAGCCAGCTTGCGGCTGGGTGTTGTCGATGATCTCGTCGAGTCTTTCTAAGGACCAAATTTTGCTGCCGTTGGCATACGCGTCGCCGGTTAGGCCCGTGCCCGTAGCCGGGATCCCGGCAATCGCGTCGACTGCCAGCGTTGGGGAGAGGTCAGGGATCTGGCCGAGTTCGGTCGGTTCGATATCGGTGGAAAGCACAGTCATGGTGTGGAAGTCTCCTGGTCGTTCCAATATTGTTGTCGCTCGGCCGGGCCAGACGCATCGCGCGCCCCGCCAAACCCGGGTTCAGTTCAAAGAGCCACTTGGCCGCTGCCCTATGCCCAACACTGACAGGCTGCCGTGATCGTCCCAGTTCGCGTATTGGTGGAAAGAGTTAACATTGCGAAGGCCACGCAGGACCTCGCGCATGTTTCGGCAGGCATGTGCGCAAACGGCACAGTCGGGTCGGCGAGCGGTTGCGTATGCACCAGTTCCGCCCGGTTCTCGTCACATTTTATTAAGATTCGTCTGAACTGACCTTAGGATTACCAACAAGCGACTCTGCGTTCGTCGGATTGCGCAAGACACATCTGCGTAGCTCTGTTAGGCTGACGCTATGACAGTGCCCATATTGATCCTTGCAGGCGGGGCAAGCAGCCGCATGGGATCTCGCGACAAGCTCCTTGAGGTGGCTTACGGCCAGCCGTTGCTGCGCCTACAAGCTTGGAGGGCGCTGAAAGCGAGCCGTGAGGTCACGGTGCTTATTCGCCCAGGCCAGCCGGCGCTAAAACGCGCCTTGGCGGGTTTGCCCCTAAAAATACTGGTGGCGACAGAAGCGTTTGAAGGGATCGGCGGTTCCATCCGTGCCGGGACACGGGCACATCTGCGCAGCAAGTGCTTTTTGATGGTTTTGGCGGATTTGGTCGATGTCGAAGCGCAAGATATGCGAACGGTCATGGCCGCGCGGTCTATGCAGAGCGGACCTTGGATTTGGCGCGGCGCAACAGAGGACGGGTTACCGGGACATCCAATCTTGTTCGAGAGTGCTGTCTTTGGTGACCTGCTGAATCTACGCGGCGACGCGGGCGGGAGCGAGATTATGGAGCGCCGAGCCGACCGCATCCAGACGGTTCGGCTTCCTGGGCGGCGGGCCCGGCGCGACCTAGACACGCCCGAAGACTGGAACGTCTGGCGTCAAGAACAGTTGAAAACCGAACACCACACTGACTAAACACATCCTTTGTTCATAGATTGGCGCTGTTTCGCGTCGATCTTGAGGTCCAAGATGAGCTTAGTCTTTGTTTTTTGGTCTATTTTGTCGCGCCTGCCGCACAGACGTGCCAATAAAAAGGTTTTGTTAAACGACTGCAGACTATCGAAGCGTTGGAACGTTTGAAGGAGAGTCTGGTGAAACTGCGCACGCACATCGTAGCAATGTTGGCCCTGCCGGTTGCAGGTATTTGTTTGGTATCAACGCTGGGTATTCAGTATTCCGCTGGCAAGTTTCGCGACGCGCTCGACGCGCAGACCGTTGCATCAAAGACTGCACCACTGAGTGAGTTTGTGCACGCACTTCAACTCGAGCGCACAACGACGGTCGCGGCGCTGAAGGGTCTTGATGGTATTCAAGGCACTGATCTGGACCAGATTAGCGAAAACACGCGTCAGGCGTATCAGACCGTTGAGCAGCGCCTATCCGAGAAACGCAAAATTCATGCGAATGCCGTGAATGCCTTGGATTCGACCTACTTAGACTTGTTGTCGATACAATCGTCACTCTCGGACGCGGGCACAGACCCAATTGCGGTAGGGGCGGCCTATGATGCCGTCATAAGAGCGACGCTCACGCTGAACGGCGCGCTTTTGTCCCGATTTGGTGACACGTCGATGTCGTTGACGGGCGCGCAGTGGATTGCATTGGCTGAAGCAAAAGAGGCCGCCAGCCGAGAGCGCGATGTCGGCTTGCGCGGATTCACGGCCGGTGCCTTCGACACCGCAGCGTTGAACGAATTTGTACATTTCTTCGAATTAGAAGATGCGATGCTGGTCGTTTCCAAGAAATTTTCAGACGCGCTTGGAACATCGACGAACTACGACACTGTGAACGAAGTGTTGCCGCTCAAAGAAGTCCGAGAATTGACGATTGCCTCGCTGGGCACTGAGTTGGGCGGTGTTACGTCTGCAAATTGGTTTGAGATGTCGTCGGCTTGGCTTGAAAAACTCCGGTCCTATGAAGTGGAGCTGGCGGATCAGGTGATGGTGCTTGCTGAAGCTCAGACCAATCGCGCGCGCGCTGATTTGGCCGTGTATATCGGCGCGATGCTGATTTCGGTTTTGGCAAGTATGATAGGTGGTTACCTCATGATCCGTCGGTTTACCAATGCCGTTGGTAACCTTTCGACGGCGATGGCGAACATTTCGCGCAAAGATTTCAAGGCGGAGATTAAGGCGCAAGACGAGGCTTCAGAAATTGGTGACCTTGCGCGCAATCTTGCGCAGATGCGCGATGAGCTCTCAGAAGCCGATGCAAAGTTGGTTTCGGCCTACGCGAAGAGTTTCGCCTTTGGGGATAGCGATGCGTCAATGATCATTTTGGATGAAGATTTGCATGTCCGTTCAGCCAACATGGCAGCAGTCGAACTCTTCGCGCAAAATGCGGACAGCTTCTCGACCAAACTGCCCGATGTCGATCCTAAGAACATCGAAGGTGCATCGCTCGCTGGTTTGCTTGGGACGGATGCAGAGATGCGTGCGCTTTTGTCGGACCGCGCGCGGCTTCCTTTGCGACGCGATGTTGATGTTGGCGCGGTCAAGCTTGAAATAAACGTCAGCTTTGTTGAAAACGAAAGCGGGGCGCATGCGGGTAACATTCTGCAGGCGCGCGACGTCACCCAAGAACGGCTGCATGAAGGCATGATATCGTCATTGGACCGTGATTACGGTGTGGTGGAGTTTGATTTGTCTGGAAGTCTTTTGCGTTCGAACGCCAACTTTGCAGAGCTTGTTGGACAACCTGATGCGTCAACCCGTGGCTGCTCATTCTTCGATTTGATTGCAGCTGACGACCCGGAAAACCATGCCTATCCGACTGTTTGGTCGGATGTTGTCGACGGCAAAAGTCGTGCTGTTCGGATCAAGATGAAACATGTCGAGGATAAAAGTGTTTGGGTCCGGGCGAACCTTAATCCAGTTCTTGACCGCGGCGGTAATGCATTCAAGATTTCGGGCGTTCTGGAAGACATCACGCAAGCCATGCTTGATCAAGAACAGGCCCGCGTCGAAAAGGCCAAGGCAGATGAAGAACGTCGCGTTGTCGTTGACAGTTTGGCCGATGGTTTGCAGTGGCTGGCATCTGGCGACCTGTCGCGGAAAATCGACGACTTTTTTGCGCCTGAATACAAAACCTTGCGCATGGATTTCAATGGCGCCATTTCAGCCTTGGAAACTGTCATCACTGAAGTTTTAGAAAGCGTTGATGCTTTCCAACTGACATCTACAGAGCTGAGTGACGCCTCGGCGGACCTTGCGCGCCGCACGGAATTGCAGGCGTCGCACTTGCAAAACACCGCAAGCTCCCTGGATGAGATTACAACGACCGTTCAGCAGACCGCACATAGAGCCCAAGAGGCGGATATGGCGGTCGCCAAAGCGAAAGATGATGCAGAGCGCAACGAACAGGCCGTCCAAGAAGCGATCGTGGCGATGGATCAGATATCGAAGTCCTCATCAGATATTTCGTCCATTACCAGCGTTATTGATGAAATCGCGTTCCAAACCAACCTGCTTGCGCTCAATGCGGGAGTTGAAGCAGCGCGCGCAGGAGAAGCTGGTCGCGGGTTTGCGGTGGTCGCCTCCGAAGTGCGCGCTTTGGCTCAGCGCGCGGCCGACGCGGCGCGCGAAATCAACAGCTTGATTACCGGCAGCCGCCAGCATGTTGAGAACGGGGTCACCCTTGTTGCCGGAGTTGGTACATCTTTGAATGAAATTTCGACCCAAATTGCGGAAGCAAACGCAAGCGTTCAGAGTATCCGAACAGCGACACAAGAACAGTCAACAGCATTGGGCGAAGTTAACACCGCCATCGCTGAGATTGAGAGCGTTACACAAAGTAACGCTGCGATGGGCGAAGAGAGTAGTGCTTTGAGCTTAACGCTCAAAAGCGAGGCCAAAAGCCTGGCGGAAACTGTCGAAAAGTTCCGCAACAGCAGTTCCGCAACGGACCTGACCGAGGAGGAAGATGCCCACGCGGCTTAAGCTGGAACCAATGCTGCCGCGACTGCCCTGGCTGTGACACGGTTTTCGGCATCGAACACTGGTCGGCCTGGGCCGGGTAGAGAGGTTCGCCTGACGACGCCAAGAAACCTGGCCACGCCAGTCCCGTTGTCAGGTTTGACGTCAAGGGTCGCGACCAGCACGGCGGCGTCCGGTTTCGCAGTCTTCGGCGATATTTATTGTGGTCGGGTCAAAATTAATTGGCCGGGTGGCGATCATTGCTTGCCGCCAATACAAGGAACCAAATTCAGGCCGACACGAAGCTGGCCCGCTGGTCGGATCCGGTCGGTGTCTAGGTCGCTGATGTTTCTGCGCTCAAGTCCCGCTATGCGGAGCCTTCACGGCGCTTGAGCGAAGCAGGTCAGGTCGCATTTTTGAGATCGGCATGACCCGCTGCAAGACTTGGCCTGCGTGCGCCCAAAGCCCGCCAGGGCGACCATCGACGCCGCACAGCCACCCGCTCTGCGCCGACAGAAACGGAACAGTGGCTATTGCTCCCTCATTCGGTCGGCAACAGCTGCCAGGTGAGAGGTCACCTCAAACCCCGCCCTGGCCAGCAAAATGCTCAAGTGGCGATGCCAAAACCCGCGGCGCTCATCTGCCAGGTCGCTCAGTCAGCAGAGCAAGACCTCGTTGCCCCGGCCTTGCTTTTAATACTGAAAGAGTGACCGGTGCAGGCCAGTACTGTCATTCTCGAAAGCGATCATGGCAATTGGGCGCGTGAAACCCTGAGTTGCGACACGCGCCTTCGACCAATGCGATGCGCGACGTGCGAAAAAAATGCACATCGTTCGCGGGTCCTTTCAATTCATAGCTCTATGTCAGGGTCTGGGTCATGCTTTGCGTGATGGCGCACCTTAGCCGCCCGCGTGTATACCGTGATCAGCCAATAGAGTTAGGATTGTGTCGGTCGAGAACGGCTTCTCCACGAAGTGTGTGCCAGCAAGTCTGTTGTTCAGACTGTCAAGATTTACCAATCCGGTCAAAAAGACAAACGGTGCGCCAACTGACAGCAGGTGCAACGCGATCTCTTCGCTTGTTTCGCCCGCGGCCAAACGGACGTCTAACAAGGCCAATGCGGGTAATGTCTTGGTGACGAACGCAAGGGCAGGCGCGGCGCGGTTGAAGCTCACGATGTTGGTGTGGCCAGCGTCACGCAAGAACTCTTCCAACGCCATGATCTGCGCGGGGTCATCGTCGAGAATGAGGAGAGGCGCGCTCATATCAACCTATCCCAAGACCGCAAGCCACGCCCATGCTGTCAGGATCGAGCCAGCGGTTGCCACCAAGACGGACGAGGCTGCCACACGTCGCCCGCGACCGTACATGTTGGCGAAGATATACGCGTTAAACCCAGGCGCCATTGCAGCTGTTAAAACGGCCGGTTGGAATGTCTCTCTGGGCAATCGAAGCCCTGAACCAAGCACATACGTCAAGGCTGGGTGAACAAACAAGGAAATGGTGCAGATCATCACAATAGTCCAGGCATCGCCTTCCGGACGATATTGAAACAGGACGCCGCCTAATGCGAACAATGCGGCCGGTAGAGCCGCGCGCGCGATGAGCGAAAGCGCCTCATCGGCAACGCCCGGCACAGGGAGTGCCGCCAGGTTCCACAAAAATCCAAGCGCAATGCCGATGAACAACCCATTATGGGTCACGGCGCGCCCAACTTTTTGAAAGGCGGCGCTGACCTGTTCACCCTTTGCACGGGCCAGCTCCATCCATGTGATGCCGAGCAGGTAACAAAACGGTGCATGAAATGCGATGATTGCGTAATTCGCGTCCAAAACGCCAGCCCCATAAGCGCGCTCCGTCATGGGCAGGCCCAGCAGAACAGAGTTGGAGAAAAGGCAGCAAAATGCAACTGCGATACTGTCTTCCACAGAACGGCGAAAGATCTGGCGTGCGCCGAAATATCCCAGCAAGAAAGATATCAGCGCGCCAGTGTAGAAGGCTGCCAGCAGTTTCGGTTGAAAACTGGCGGCGATATCGATTTCGGCAATCGCCTGGAACAAGAGGCACGGGATCGCAAAACTCTGGGCAAAGCGCATAATCCCATCGATACCTGCAACCGGAAAGGCCTTGGTTGCGGTGGCGACATAGCCGAACCCGATGAGCAGAAAGACCGGGAGAATGACCTCGATCAGCGTGTCCATTAGAGCACGCGGCGCAGAGGAAGACGTGGGCTAGGCCGCGGCAAAATCGACCTGCATCCCGTCATAGGCGGGGGTGACGTGCTCTGGGGTCTCGTTCTGGACGGTCTCGTAGTCCAGATCATTGTGCATATTGGTCAAGATTGCGCGCGCGGGCTTGGCGCGTTCGATCCAGGACAGGGTCTGTGCCAGATGCGAGTGCGTCGGATGGGGATCACGACGCAACGCGTCGATTATCAGAACGTCCAGACCTTTGAAGTGGCTGTGCCAGGTCGTGTCATTGATCCCAACGACATCCGGAAGATACACCAATCCGCCAATGCGGAAACCCAATGTGTTGATCGTTCCGTGGTCCACCTCGAATGGGGAAAAGGGGATTGGGCCGCCGGGGCCATCAATCTCGAAATCTCCCTGAATCGCGGCCAGGTTCAAGATCGGCGGGTAAGGAGAGCCTTCAGGTTGCACGAAAGCGTAGCCGAACCGCGAGATCAAAGCGTTTTGCGTGTCGTCATGGGCGTAAACTGTCAGGCGCTGGCGCATGTTGAACACGATCATGCGCAAGTCGTCGATCCCGTGGACATGATCGGCGTGGGCGTGTGTGTAAACCACACCGTCCAGGCGCGCGGTTCCCGTATCCAGGAGTTGCGCGCGTAAGTCAGGTGAGGTGTCGACCAAGACAGACGTTGTGCCGTCTGGCCCGTCTCGTTCCACCAAGACAGAGCACCGACGCCGGTAGTTTTTTGGGTTTTTGGGATCGCAGGCGCCCCAATTGCCGCCAAGTCGCGGCACACCGCCCGATGAGCCGCAACCCAAAATGGTCAGGCGAAAAGCGCTCACGCGGCGGCCTCAAAAGCGGCGGCTTTCCAGAACAGTCGGTCAAAATTCGACTCAGTCTGTGCGGCGAATGCTGCGTAGTCGAGATCAAACACTTGTGCGCCAACACGTGCCGTATGCGCTGTGTAGGCCGGCTCATTGCGCTTGCCGCGGTGGGGTGGCGGGGCCAGATAGGGGCTATCGGTTTCGACCAAAATCCGGTCGATCGGCGCCTGGGCAAAGATGTCGCGAAGCGCGCTGCTCTTGGGGAAGGCCGCGATACCTGACATCGATAGATAAAAACCCAAATCCAGTGCAGCGCGCGCGAGCTCGGGCCCGGACGAAAAGCAGTGCATAACACATGTATAGGGTTTTGTGCGAAACGCTTGTGTAAGGATCGCGGCCATATCAGCATCTGCATCCCGGGCATGAATGATCAGGGGCAGTCCGGTCTCTTGCGCCGCCGTGATATGGATCGCGAGCGACGCTTTCTGGATGTCCTTACTGTCTGCTGTGTAATGATAGTCGAGCCCGGTTTCGCCCAACCCGACGAATTTCGGGTGCTGGCTTAAGCGGATAAGCTCTTCGGCACTGGTCATCGGCTCTGTCGCCGCGCTCATCGGATGGGTTCCGGCGGCATAGAAGACCGGCGCATGCGCCTCCGCGATGGCACGTACCTGGGGCTCCAACTGAAGTTTCGTACAGATCGTCACCATGCGTGTGACACCGGCTTCTGCGGCGCGCGCAACGAGGTCTGCGTGTTCCCCCTCAAAGTCAGGGAAGTCCAGGTGGCAGTGGCTGTCGGTGATCCGGGGCGGCTGGGTCATGCAGGAAGTGGAGCCTCAATATCGCGGGCGGTTTGCGCCAGCTTGATGAGGGTATCAAGGACCAGGGCGGCAGGGTCAAGGTTAACAGCGCGCCCGTGGCGCAGCCGGGCGCTGACGGTTTGCGCTTGCTCCGCCCAGGCGCGTGCGGCGGGCGCGGATGGGGCCAGGCGCGCAAAGATCTCGGGCTCTTGCGGTACGATATGCGCAGGTGCCGGCCCAAGCATCCCGTGGCGTGCCAGTCGGGCCAAAAGGATGTCCAGAAGATCGCACAGCAGATCAAGCCGATCTGCTGCGCCGCGCCCGGCCACGCTTTCTGAAAGCTTCAGGGCGCGCGGGCGGTCGAGTTGGGGCAGGCTGCCCAGCATCGCGAGGAGTTCTGCGTAGAGCGCAGGCCCTTCGAGCGCGGCCAGTCGCAATGCCGCGCCTACCGATCCGTCGGCCAGCACGGCCAGAGCGTCACCGCTTGCCTCCGCGCTGCCCGCTTGGGCAAGGGCGGCCACCATATCGTCACCGGAGAGCGGCGAGAGCCGCAGGATGCGGCAGCGGGAGCGGATCGTGGGCAAAAGCCGGCTTGGTTGGTGCGTGACCAGCAAGAGCGTGGTGGCTGCGGGCGGCTCTTCGAGCATCTTCAAAAGCGCATTGGCTGCGGCGATGTTGAGATCATCTGCGGCATCAATGATGACCATACGACGTCCGCCATCCGCCAAAGACAGGTGGAAGAAGCCCGACAGCGCACGGATATCATCGACCACGATCTCGTCGCGCAGCCGGTCCGTCTTTTCATTCACACTGCGGGTGACAACGCGTAATCCCGGCTCACTCTGCGCCGCCATGCGCGCAACCACAGGGTGATCTACGGGACTGTCCAACGTGGTCGGCGGCGGCGGTGCGCCAAAAAGCCCGTCGCCTCCGTCCAGGGGCAGTTGCGACAGCAGAAACCGCGCAATCCGGTACGCTAACGTCGCCTTACCGGTGCCGCGTGGTCCTTGGACCATCCAAGCATGGTGCAGGCGACCGGCCTGGAACGCCTCAAGGAATGCTGCTTCTGCCGTCGATTGTCCAAACAAGGTCCGCGTGTCGCGCGGGTGCGGTGCGCCAGGCACTTGGTCTGGTGTAGGGTCGCTCATACCCTAGCCATACGCCGCTTCTGGGCGGCTCACCAGCCCTGGGGCAGCTATCTCAGTTTGAAAACCGCGCTTCGGCCATTGCCGCGGTCAGATGTGAAGCGCAGGCGCGAACCATTGGCGCGGACTTCTTGGCAATTATAACCCAAAGCGTCGCCACCCCAGAACAGATCGCGGCAGAAATACCCATCGCGCCAGCTCCAGTTGCCGGTGACGTCCCAGCGTGCGCCTGTGCCTTCGATCCGGCCATCTGTGGTCACTTGCAGCTCGACCAAGGGGCGCGTCAGCTTTTTGCCACTCACCAGTTGCATGAACGTCGACTTGTCACTGACGACGTCGAAATCGGCCGCCGCGACGGTCGCCGAACAGGTAAGTATAAGAGCAGCCAGCAGAAAGCGCATTGGACATCGATCCCCAAGTGTAAAAAATGCACACACTTATAGTGTGTACGAGGCGAGACCTGGATTGGATCACACCGCACTTAGGAAAAAATGAAAAAAGTCGGTTTAGTCGTTCAGGCCAAGGACATCGAGCATGTTGTACTGCCCCGGCGCCATGTTTTGACCCCACAGCGCGGCCTTAACCGCGCCGCGCGCAAAGACGGCCCTGTCGGTTGCGACGTGACGCAACACGATCCGCTCTCCCGGGGCTGCGAATAGGACATCATGCTCGCCCACAATGTCGCCGCCGCGAATGGCGGTGAAGCCGATGTCGCCTTTGCGCCGCGCGCCCGTGATCCCGTCGCGGCCTGCGTCGCGCACGTCGTTCAATGAAACCCCACGGCCTTCGGCTGCGGCCTCGCCCAACATCAGCGCGGTGCCAGACGGTGCGTCGACTTTCTGGTTGTGATGGGCTTCGATGACTTCAATGTCAAAGTCGTCATCCAGGGCGGCGGCGACCTTTTTTGTCAATAGTGTCAGAAGGTTGACGCCAAGGCTCATATTGCCCGCCCGGATTTGGGCGCAGTGCCGGGAGGCAGGCTCTAGGGCCGCGATGTCATCGTCGGAAAAGCCGGTCGTGCCGATCACATGGACAGCGCGGGCCTGTGCGGCCAGGGCCGCAAACGCGAGCGTTGCGGCAGGTGCCGTGAAGTCGATCACGGCTTGAGCTTTTGCAAAGGCCTCCAGCGGGTCGTCGGTGACAGTGATGCCCAAATCCGCACCCCCCATCGCCGCCCCAAGGTCTTGGCCGATCCAAGGGTGCCCGCTGCGCTCGACCGCGCCGACAAGCTGTGCCCGGTCAGACGCGGTTACAATCTGGGCCAACATTTGTCCCATCCGCCCGGAGGCCCCGGTCAGCACAATTCCTGGCAGATCGCTCATTGCAGTCCCCTTCGTTAATGCTTCTCGCCCCATACCGCTTGGCAAAGTGGCAAGGCAAGCGTAGATGACATCTATGGGCAGGAACAAACATCACGACGGGCCGGGCCCGTCGCAACGACAGTTGCGCGTTGGCGAGTTGATCCGCCGGACGTTGGCCCAAGTTTTGGCCCAAGGTGACGTGCACGATCCCGATCTGAACCGGCTGTCAATCACGGTGGGCGAGGTGCGCACTTCGCCAGACCTCAAGATTGCGACCGCCTATGTAATGCCCCTGGGTGGCACGGCTCAGGACGAGGTCGTGGCGCTTTTGGCGCGGAACAAGCCCGAGTTGCGGCGCGTGATCGGCAAGAAGCTGGGCCTGAAATTCACCCCCGATCTGCGGTTCCGGCTGGATGACACGTTCGACCGGATGGACGAGACGCGCGCAATGTTCTCGCAAGACGATGTGCGCCGGGATCTAGACGGATGATTGCCCGCTGGCTTGCCGCATTCGCTTTGCTCTGGCCGGTGTTGGGCGCGGCGGCGCCGCAATGCGACGACAAGGTGCATCAGGGCAAGTCGTTCACGGTCTGTCGGGTCGAGATCGCCACAGATCCGCTCCAACTCTTTCTGTTGCGCGAGGATGGCGGCCCGCATGGGCATTTCGGCAGCATTGATGCGACGCTTGCCCAGGATGACGCCAAGCTAAGCTTTGCGATGAATGCCGGCATGTATCACGCCAATCGCGCGCCGGTGGGATTGTACATAGAGGACGGCAAACAGGTGCAACGGCTCATCACCTCTGCCGGGCCGGGCAACTTTGGGCTTTTGCCAAACGGGGTCTTGTGCCTGCGGCCTGGGCGCGCCGATGTGATCGAAACGCTGCGATTTAAGAAGGAGGCCCCGGCCTGCGCGTCGGCGACCCAATCGGGGCCCATGCTGGTCATTGACGGCGCGCTGCACCCACGGTTTCTGCCCGACAGCACCTCGCGCTATGTGCGCAACGGGGTCGGCACGGACCCGACCGGCACCATCGCTTATTTCGCGATCTCGAACCAGCGCGTGACCTTCCACGAGTTCGGCAGCTTCTTTAAGGACGTGCTGGGCACGCCCAACGCGCTTTATCTGGACGGCAACATATCACGGCTCCATGCGCCGGAGTTGGGCCGATCGGATGCGGGCTTTCTGATGGGGCCCATCATTGGCACCGTGGCTCCGCTGAATTAGGCGGCGTCTGCATTTAGGCGCAGCGCTGGTTTCAGTCCAAAATCCGCGCGTGCCAGGCAGTTTCGCGCCGGAAAGATGGCTCCTTTTCAAGCGGAAATAACGTAGCACGGGCGGATTTTGGCGAAATCCCATGGGGACGCGGCGGAATTTGCCTCTGACGGCAGAGATTTGCCCTTACGATCCCCCAGATCGCGGCGGCCAAATCACTTTGTCAGCGGCAAATTCCGACACGCGCCAGCGCCGCGCCTAAATGCAGACGCCGCCTAGACCAGCGCGCCCTTGATCCAGGGCGCATTGCAGGCTAGGCGGTGCGCTCTTTCAACGGTGAGATGCATCAAACATGGCACGCAAGCGCAAGGGCCGCGATATCTCGGGCTGGGTGATCGTCGACAAACCGGCTGGGCTGACCTCGACCGCGGTTGTCAACAAAGTGCGCTGGGCGCTTGAGGCGCAAAAAGCCGGGCACGCGGGCACGCTTGATCCTGCGGCCACAGGCGTGTTGGCCGTGGCGCTGGGGGAGGCGACCAAGACCGTCGCCTTTGTCACGGATGCCTTGAAAGCCTATCAGTTCCAGGTCCGTTTGGGGGCGGCCACGAACACTGACGACGCCGAAGGTGAAGTGATCGCGACTGCGGCGCAGCGCCCGACCGAGGCCCAGATCAAAGAGGCGCTCAACGGTTTTGTCGGTGAGATCCAGCAGGTTCCGCCAAAGTTTTCAGCCGTGAAGGTCGACGGGGAACGTGCGTACAAGCTTGCGCGCGACGGCGATGACGTCACGCTGGCGGCGCGGCCGCTTTGGGTTGAAAGCTTGATTTTGACGGACGTTCCGGACCCAGATCATGTCGAGCTTGAGATGGTCTGCGGCAAGGGCGGCTATGTCCGGTCGGTCGCGCGCGATTTGGGCGAGACCTTGGGGTGTCTGGGGCACGTGGTGTCTCTGCGCCGCACATGGTCAGGCCCGTTTGACGTCACAGCTGCGCTGGATTGGGACACGCTCGAGGCGCAAGCGCGCACGCCCGAACTGGACGCGTGGATCCAACCGATGGAGGTCGGCCTCCAAGATCTGCCACACGCCGCCGCGACGCCAGAGGGGGCCGCACGGTTGCGCAATGGCAATCCCGGCCACGTTCTGGCCAGCGGTCTTGACTATGGCAGGACCTGTTGGGTGTCGCTGGACGGGGTGCCGGTTGCCGTGGGGGTGTTCAAAGCGGGAGAGGTCCATCCGCAACGCGTGTTCAACCTCTGACCAAGCGGGCCCGCATCTGTAACAATGCTTCACGCGCCTCGCGCCGATGTCAGCCAGAAGTGGCGCATGTTTCAGATTTCGTTGCGTAAATATGTCGGCCAATCCCACATGCGTGAGCCGGGTTTTCAAGCCGCCTGTCAGGGGGCATCTGTGGTCCACACCCAGTCGAGGAGAACCCGATAATGACACAGTCCCCCGCACAAACCGCCCTCACCATCGTCACCGCTGGCGCCTTTGCCACCATCGCCTTTGACGTCTTCGGCCAAGCCCTAAGCCCGCTTTTTGGATTTGCAAAGCTGGCGCCTGTTGGCCTGGCGGGCGCTTCGCTCAAAGCCTTGTTTGGCGCAAACCCGTCGGGTGCCGCCTATCTGCTGCACGCCATGACGGGCCTTGTGTTCTACGTCATCGGTTGGGTCTACATTGCACGGCCCCTACAACGGGCGATCTTGCCCACCCTCCATTGGAGCATCCCTGCCGTCCTTTACGGTGCAGCACTTTGGGTTTTTGCCCTTTACGGCATGGCGCATTTGGTGGCCGGGAACAAACCATTCCTGGGCTGGTCCGAGATCACCTATGTCGCGCTGTGGGGCCACATCCTATACGCCGTCATCGCGGCGGGCGTGACCGAAGCGCGCGGTCTCGTCGTGGATCTTCCAAGCCGCTGGGCGCCTGCGCATAGCTGATCCAAGATCACAGCGAAAACACGTCCGGGCGGCTTGCCGTTCGGGCGTTTTTTGTGCGACGTGGCGGTGCGATGACCGACCCCAAGTCCACACATGATCCCGGCGGAAAGACCCGGCTGTCCTTGCCCGATGGGGTGACGGGGGACGCGGCGTTCTCGGATTGCATGCGCTATCGCCCGTGGCTGTCACGCGATTGGACGCCCGCCGGGGCCACACCGCGCGCGGTTCTGTTTGTCGGGCTGAACCCATCGGTAGCAGATGCGGCGGCCTCGGACCCGACCTGCCACCGGGAGCTGACCTTTGCCAAAGATTGGGGCTACACCCGCTATCTGAAGGCCAATATCATGGATTGGCGCGCCACGACGCCGCGCGATTTGCCAAAAGACCCCACACTTGCGCGCAGCGCCCAGAACATCCCAACTTTGCAGCGTCTTGCAGACGCGGCGGCGCTGTTGGTGATGGCATCGGGCAATGTGGCACCCTGGTTTGCCGCGCTCGAGGTCGAAACGATCGCGCTTTTGCGTGCGACCGGAAAACCGGTGATGTGTTTCGGGACGAACAAATCCGGCTCTGCCAAGCATCCGCTTTACTTGCGGCGCGACGCGCAGCTTCAGGCGTTCTGAGCCTCAAGCGCCGCAGCAACTGCGGCCGATACCTGTGCCGCGACGGTGTCGATGTCGTGGCCTGCGTCAATGACGCGGAACCGGTCCGGGAACTCCTCCGCCAAGGCCAAGAACCCCGCGCGCATCTTGTTCTGCAGATCGAGCCCGAACGCCTCGAACCGATTGTCGAGATCCGCGCGGGCGAGGGCGCGCGACAGCCCGGCAGCCGGGTCCATGTCAAAAAGGAGCGTCAGGTCCGGCTCTGTCCCAATCATCTGCGCGTGCAAACTGTCGACAATGGCGCGCAAGTCGCCGCGCGACAGGCCCTGATACATGCGCGTGCTGTCGGCAAAGCGGTCGCAGATCACAACCTTGCCCGCGTCCAGGGCAGGCCGGATCGTGCGCTCCAGATGGTCGCGCCGTGCCGCGGTGAAAAGGAGTATCTCGGTTTCCGCAGACCAACGCCCTGGATCGCCTTGCAACACGAGCGCGCGGATTTCTTCGGCCCCAGGGCTGCCGCCGGGCTCTCGCGTCAGGATCACGTCCCGGCCTTTCTGCCGCAGTGCTTCTGCCAAAAGCCGCGCTTGGGTGGATTTGCCGGACCCGTCGATGCCCTCAAGACTTAGAAAAAACCCCCGCGCCTGCGGCATGGTCAGAGCGTGCCTTCGGGCAACTCAGCCCCCCATTGACGCAAAAGCTTGATCGCCGCCGTGGTCATGCGGGTCATAAAGCCGCCCGCAGGCACGTCGGCCTCGGCCACCAGCGGGACGGCTATCGGGTCCAGCCCCTCAGGCGTGATGATCAACTCGCCCAGACGCTGGCCCTGCTGGACAGGGGCTTGCACCGGACTTTGGTAGACGATCTCTGCGGCAAGATCCCCGCCCAGAACCGGCAACAAAACGGTGCGGTCTTCGGCGGCCACAAGCCCGATTTTCTGCGCCTCGCCCATCCACACGGGGGCTTCCGCCACGCGCATGCCAGAGCGGATCAGAGGTTTTTCAGCAAACTGGCGAAACGCCCAATTCACGATGCTTTCGGCTTCTTCAGCCCGGGCTTTTGCCGAGTCCAAGCCCGAGATCACGAAGATTACCCGGCGATTGCCCTGTTTTGCCGACCCAACCAGCCCATAGCCGGCCTCACGGGTGTGGCCGGTCTTGAGACCGTCGGCCCCAATATCCAGCTTCAAAAGCGGGTTTCGGTTGAACCGGTTTTGGCTTTCCTTGGCGTCGAATAGGAACTCACGCTCGGAAAACATCGGGTAGAACTCGGGAAAGTCCGTGATCAAACGATGCGCCAGCAACGCCAGATCACGCGCCGACATCAGATGACCCGCCTGGGGCCAGCCCGAGGCATTCATGAACGTGGAATTTGTCATGCCCATATCGACGGCGCGCCGCGTCATCATGCGGGCAAAGCCGGCTTCCGTCCCATCCGGGCTAAGCGCTTCGGCAATCACAGCGCAGGCATCATTGCCCGACAGCACGATGATGCCGCGCACCAAATCCTCGACCGTGACCCGCTCACCCGCGCGCAAAAACAAGGTGGAGCCGCCATAGCTCATCGCATGTTCAGAGACGGGCAGGCTTTCGGTCATGCTCAACTGGCCGGACCGGATCGCCTCAAACGTCACATAGAGCGTCATCAGCTTTGACATCGACGCAGGCGGCAACGGCGTGTCGGCATCTTTGCTCATCAGCACAGTGCCAGTGTTCTGGTCGATCACAAAGGCGGACGAGGCGCGCGTTTCGAACGCGTGGGCGGGCAGGGCCGTCAGAAGAAAAAGGCAAACAGCAAGAAATCGGGTCAAGGGCAGGGCCGCTCCGTTTTGTCTCTTGTGTTAGTTGGTCACCGGATAGGCGTCTGTGAAGCCCACTTCTTTGATTTTTGCAAGGAGGTTTCCACGCTCTGCGCTGTTAGTCGCCGGTCCGACAATCACCCGGTAGAACGGCTTTTCATGGATGGTTTCGGTGAGAATGGTGGGCACCATCCCCGCATCGCGCATCATCGTGGCGGTGCGATTTGCATTTCCTTCGACGCCAAAGATCCCAACTTGAATGAACGGCTTGGGAAGGCTGCTAGACCGGGGCGTGATGACATCCGGGTTCGTTCTGGTAACAATGCCTGCGTCCGCGGCAGCGTCGGGAGCCTCATCCAGCGCGGCACTTGCGATCGCAATCGGGTCCAGTGCGGTTTCCGTAACCTCAGGCGGGGCGCTTGCGACTGTGGTTTCAGCAAGCGCTGCATCTTCGACCCTCGGTTTGCGCTTAAAGGCATCAAACCACTTCGGCGGCCAATTGACTTTGCGCTTTGCATCGGCTGTTTCAACGGGCGCGGCAACAACGGGATCCACGGGGCCATCGGCATCTGCGGCGCTCTCAGCATCTGCCACGAGTGGTGCCTCAGGTGTGGGGGCCTCCGTCTCGTCCAGCGTGGTCGCGACAGCCGCGACAAGCTTATCTTCCGGCTCTACCGGTGCGGCGGCAGGCTCTTCGGTGGGCAGGTTCACGGGAACTTCTTCGCGGCGCAAGGCCACCACGTCGAGCTGCGCTGGCGATCCTGCCAAAACGCCAAGCGAGGTGGCCGCATCAGACGAAATCTGCAGCCGGGGGCCGGGAATGTCGCGCTCTTTGCGGAAGAGTGCGCCGACAACAAACTTGCCGTTTGACGTGTTGCGGATCATCACACGTTCGGGCTCAGTCACTTCGGGATGTGCGACCCAGATGCCGCCCAGGCTAGGGCGCCCGTCCCAAAGACCTGCTTCGACCGCAGAAAACACTTCGGGTACTTCGACGTCGCGTTCGATCACCGTGCCTTGAGGGGCAGTTGCGGTTGCGCTTTGCGCGTTTGCCGTTTCGGTTGGTGGCAGGAGGTTGAATTCACCGGCTTCATTACATCCGGCCACGGCCAGAATAGCCAACATGCTAACGCCCAAAACGCCCCTGCGTGCGCGTGAAATGCCCATATCTTTTCGCCCCGTCGTGGCGGTTGACCGCCTTTTTCGCGTTTAGCTCGAACCAGATGCATGCCAAAACGACATCCCTGATGCTGTGCATACTATCGCGGTCCATTGAATTTGGAAAGCTTTTGCATAACCTTGCGCGATTTTCCCCGTCACATGTCAATGAATTTGCCCGTTTCCGAATCGTGCCAAGGCGTCTAGACCCGTCCAACGACACCCGGCCGGAGGAGTGGCAGAGTGGTCGAATGCACCGGTCTTGAAAACCGGCGTGCGTGAAAGCGTACCGTGGGTTCGAATCCCACCTCCTCCGCCACTCGCCTTTCGATAGGAGGGCCGACACTCTTCCGAGCAAAGTACTGGGCGGCAGTCGTTTCGCATATATGATGCGTGTCCGAGGTTCGAATTTTGCCCATTGCGGGCCGTTCGCGCCGCCGCTTTCAAGGCTCTCTGTCCAGATGCTGCATCGTCTCCGGCGACCGCCTAGAGCCCCAAGTGACACATGCTGCAGCGTACAGGCGCGTTAGCTTAGGGCGCCGGACGCGTTACGCTGCTATCGGAGAACTTCGATCACGCTCGACATGTCAGTGTTGGATCCTAGCCGCTGCACAGCACGTGCATACAGCTCAGAACCAAGATCGAGTTGCGGGGTGACCGCGTTGAGGCGGTGTGCTTCCGTGCGGATGAGGCAGGTGCTCTTGTACGCATCGGCCACGCCAGCCTGCAACGCAAAGTCTCCTGAGATCATTTTCTGCAGCTTGATGGTCACAAATTCACTGCTAAGGGGGCCGCTTGATAACGCCTGGCTGAATTTATCCATGGAGATACCGTCAAGGCGGGCGAAGTTTGTGGCCTCGGCCAAAGCGACGAGGCTGGAGCACAGGTACAAGTTGATTGCCAGCTTCATGCGCAAGACATCACCTACAGCGCCACAAAAGATCACATCTTTGCACATCGGTCCGAAGAGTGGCGCAGCGGCTTCGGCGGTGTTGCGGGGACCACCCAGCATACAAACCAGCTGTCCAAGTCCGGCTTGGGTTTGAGACCCAGAAACAGGCGCTTCGAGATAAGTCGCGCCCGCCGACGTTACTTCTGTTGCAAGCATTGAGGAGTAGCCGGGATCCACAGAGCCCATCGCTATGATGGTCGTGCCCCGAACATTCTCGACAAAGTCGTCTGAGCCCCGCTCCAATATGGCGTCCACCGTATCTTCGTTAAGCAGCATAAGAATGCATGTCTGCGTGTCGCGCAAAACGGCGCGGGCAGACGGAGAAAACTCAATGTCGCTATCGGCCGGAACGTCGTCGAAGGTCTTTGGTGTGCGGTTCCAAACCTGCAGCGGGGTGCCGCTTTTGGCCAAGTTGCGGGCCATTGGCGGTCCCATTGTGCCAAGTCCGATGAATCCGATCCTTTGCATTTTCAACGCCCTCCGGCCGATTGATGTCACCCGACGCGCATGGCACCACTTCATTGGCGAATGGCGCCAAGTTGTGACGCTTTGGCTTTAGTTTTTGGAGTATTTTACTAGAAAAGCGTAAAATTTGAGTGCGGGTGGCTATTCCGTGGAGGCTCCAAATTGCAGCACATACTTGATGGTAGGGGACTGCGATTTTCTGCTTCGCATTCTTGCTGCGAATATCGAGGCTTACCGCCAGTTTCAAATTGAGCACTTGAATTCCGTGCCGGGCGTTCAAAGCGTAAAGACGGAGATTCCAATGCAACGGATCAAATACTCCAGTGACATCCCGATCTAACGAACCAACGCACACTTGTGCACAGCGATCTTCGACCACTCAACGCAGTTCCAAACGGTGCGTTTCGAAAAAGCGCAAGGTCAGTGGAAGGAACCGCGCGGTATCCAAAGCCCGGTGCGTTGGCACTTAGGCCTTTTGGCTTTGAAGCGCATTGAGTGTTGTGCCACCAAGGGATCGGTCAAGGAAGCAGGGTTGGCCAGCGACAAACGTCGCGACGACATGGGGCCGGCCTTGTGCATCTTGCCGTAATACTGTGACATCGGCCCGTTTTCCCGCGGCAAGTGAGCCGCGATCATCCAGGCCGAGCGTCGCCGCCGGTCCAGTGGACACCAAGTGCCAGGCCTGCGCCAAATCCGTCACACCATCCCGAACAAGTTCAAACGGTGCGTGCAAAAGGGCAGGGTAATAGTAATCCGACACAAGCGCGTCGCAGAGGCCTAGGTCAATCAGTTCGCGGGCCGAGACATTCCCTGACGCGCTTTTGCCGCGCAGAGCGTTCGGCGCTCCCATGAGGATCGGGTTGCCAAGCTCGCGTGCGGCCCTGGCGGCCTCAACGGACAGCGGGAACTCTGCAATGTGCCCGCCGAGCGCATTGTATTGCTGACGCGTCGCAGGATCAGGGTCGTCGTGGGAACCAAAGGGCACACCCAAACGCACCATCGTGTTTGCAAGCCGCGCAATTGCGTCGACAACGCCAACCCCCTTTAAGGCGGTTTGTTCCAGCAGATCGCGGAATTCGTCCACCGTTAAGCCGACCGAGCCGGCCCACCGCGAGATGTGCTCGGGATCGTTCACCAGTTTTTGGTACTCTGGGACGTGGTTGTTAAAGATGACATAGCGAATGGAGCCGTCCTCCAACCAGGTCTGCAGCTGATCTACGCCGTCTAGGAAGAACGTCTCAAACCGGATCTGGATGCGGATATCTGCGCTTGGCTCTGGGTGCAGCGCACGCAACCCGTCGATCAAGGCACGCGCGGCAGGCACACCGCGCATACCACCTTCCCAAGAGTAGGATTGCGCGAGAAACGCGGTGGTGATGCCATTGGCCAGCAGTTCTCGGTCCACGTTTCGCAGTGCGACCCAGTCCGGAAATTCGGTGCCGACCCTTGGCATCATGTGGTGTTCAAACCCATCCCCATGTGCATCAACGATCCCCGGCACAACAAGGCAACCGCTTACATCCAGCTGAAGGTCTCGCGCGGAGGCGTCGGTTGTGATGACGCCGCCATCGAAGTGCAGATCTCCAACGGCAAAGTGTCCGTCGGGGCGCAAAATCTCTCCGGAAGTCAGCGTGAAGCTGAGTTGATCAGAAGACAGGTTTGATGGCGTTTCAAAATGCGTGTTCATGGACGGCTCAAATGTTGCGTTCGGGTCCGACCACTAGCGACACTTCACCACCAAATTGTGACAGTTTGGCAATCCCGGTTTTGCGCCTGCTGGCGTGCCGAGCCGCGTTCAGAAAACGGAACCGGCGGCGAATGGCGTTGAGGCAGGCAGTTTACCGCGCCCATCGCGCCAGAGGTGCGCCAAGGTTTAGTGGCACACCAGAGGTGTGACAGGTTCAGTGGATATTGCCCCTGACGGCAGTTCAGGGCCTTGAAGTAGAACCGCTATTCCTGCGGCTTTGATATTTCTCGGAAACAAAACCTACTGAACCGGCAATGCGGAATAAATGGGTCCTGACCCTAGGCACCGTATGGCACCCAGACGGTTTTGACCTCCGTCGCTTCTTCCAAAAATTCGGAACCTTCGGCACCTGCCCAGTCGCGCGCTAGCCCATGGTTGACCCAGGTGCGCTTGAGGTTTCCGGCGGCGGCGGCCTCGACTTGGGTGGATTGCGCCGCATCGCCAAAGGCCCAGACCGCGTCCACGCCCAAATGTGCGGCCAGATGTGGGGCCGTGTCGGCCTGTGGACCCGACAGGATATTTACGACGCCGGCGGGCACGTCCGAGGTTTCCAAGACTTGATAGAAGTCCATCGCGGCCAGCGGGAAGGGTTCGGAGGCGCACAGGACCATGCGGTTGCCCATCGCGATGCCCGGCGCCATCAGTGACACGAGCCCCAGCAAAGGCGCCTCGGCCGGGCAGAGCGCGCCGATGATGCCAACAGGCTCGCGCATGGCCAGCGCCACACCGCGCATCGGCACGGGCTTGGCACGGCCTTCGAATTTATCGGCCCAAGCGGCATAGGTGAAAAGCCGTGAAACGCAGGCCTCGACCTCGGCCGCACCTTTACGCCCGCCCATCATCGCGTCGATCCGGGCCGCGAATTCGTCAGCGCGGGCGGCGAGGTTTTCGCCGATATAGTAGAGGATCTGCGCGCGCAGATGCGCTGTGGTCGTGCCCCAACTGGCCGCAGCCGTTGCGGCCTCAACGGCGTTGCGCACGTCTTTGCGGTTGGCAAGGCTCACATGCCCCAAAAGCGCGCCCGACTTGCCCCAGACGGGTTTCGAATAGCCGCCATCGGGACGCGCCTGCTTGCCGCCGATGTACAGTTTGGAGGTCCGGTCGATGCCCTCGGGCGCCCCATCGCCGGTCATCGCGGCCATCGGCTTCAAGGCTTTGGCCTTAGCCTTGGACTTGGTGTACGCGCGCAGGCCTTCCCAGCCGCCTTCGCGGCCAAAGCCGCTTTCGCGCACGCCACCAAAGCCTGCTGCCGCGTCAAAGAGGTTGGCGGCGTTGACCCAGACCACGCCTGCCGCAAGCTTGGGGGCCACATCCAGCGCAAGGTTCACGTTCTCGGTCCAGACCGTCGCCGCCAGCCCGTATCGGGTGTTATTGGCCAGCGCCACCGCTTCGCTCGGCGTGCGGAAGGTGGTGGAGACAAGGACAGGGCCAAAGATTTCTTCCTGCATCAGGCGATCCGCGGGGCCGAGCCCGGTGATCAGCGTCGGCGGATAGAAGCAACCTTGGTCGGGCAGGGGTGTCGCGGCGACATGGGTATCGCCCTCGCCATTGCTGTCGACCATATCGGTGATCGTCGCCAACTGAACCGGGTCCACCACAGCGCCGACGTCGATGCACTTGTCCAAGGGATCGCCCACGCGCAGCTTATCCATCCGCGCCTTCAGCTTGGTATAGAAAAGGTCCGCAACCGGTTCCTGCACCAAAAGACGGCTGCCCGCGCAGCAGACCTGACCCTGGTTGAACCAGATCGCGTCCACCAGCCCTTCGACGGCACTGTCAAGGTCGGCATCTTCGAACACGATGTAGGGCGACTTACCCCCCAGTTCGAGGGTGAGCGCCTTGCCGCTGCCTGCCGTCGCCGCGCGGATCTTGCGGCCCACATCGGTAGAGCCGGTGAAGGCCACCTTATCCACCTCTGCGCCGACAATGGCCTCGCCCACCGCGCCGTCGCCTGTGACGATGTTCACAACGCCCTTGGGCACGCCCGCCTGGCGGCAAATATCGGCGAAAAGGAGCGCTGTGAGCGAGGTGTACTCGGCTGGTTTCAGCACCACCGTGTTGCCCATCGCCAGCGCAGGCGCGATCTTCCAAGCCAGCATCAGAAGCGGGAAGTTCCACGGGATGATCTGCCCGCACACGCCCAAGGCCACGCGGTCCGGCATCTCGGCTTGCATCAACTGCGCCATGCCTGCGTGATAGTAAAAGTGCCGCTGGGCCAGCGGGATGTCGATATCGCGGCTTTCCCGGATGGGTTTGCCATTGTCGAGCGTTTCAAGCACTGCAAAGAGCCGCGCGTGCTTTTGCAAAAGCCGTGCCAGCGCATAGAGGACGCGTGCGCGTCCAGGCCCGCCCAGTTTCTCCCATCCCGGCTGCGCCCGCCGCGCGGCTGCCACGGCAGCCGTCACCTCGTCGCCCGTTGCCTGGGTCAACGTTGCCAGCACCTCGCCATTGGCCGGGTTGCGGCTTTCGAAATCGGGCCGCGGTTGGGTGAAGGCGCCATCGATGAAGTGCCCAAAGGCGCTGCCCTGATCCACAAGCCAGGCCAAAGCCTCGGCGGCACTTTCGGGGGCAGGGCCGTAATCCATGGTTTCGAAGATGTCAGCCACGTTCATCGCGGTGCCTTTCTGTAAGTCCTTGGGGCGACATGCGCCTGCGTTAGCCCATCCCGTGCCGGTAGCTTGCCGAATAGGCGCCCGTCAGGTGGTGTTCCAACTGCCGCTCGATATCGCCCAGCAGCGAGGAGGCGCCAAAGCGAAAGAGATCGGGGCGCAGCCAGCGGTCGCCCAGTTCCTCTTTCAAAAGCGCAAGATACATCAGCGCGTCTTTGGCCTTGGAGATGCCACCCGCAGGCTTGTAGCCAACTCGGTAGCCGGTGCGCGCATGGTAGTCGCGGATCGCGCGCAGCATCACCAGCGTGACGGGCAGGGTGGCGTTCACACTCTCCTTGCCGGTCGAGGTCTTGATGAAGTCAGCGCCCGCCATCATGCAGATCAGGCTCGCACGCGCGACATTGCGCAACGTGCCCAACTCGCCCGTGGCCAGGATCGCTTTGACATGCGCGTGTCCGCAGGCGGCTCGCATCTGCTGCATCTCGTCGTAAAGCGCCTCCCACTTGCCCTCCAGCACGTGGCGGCGCGAGATCACGATGTCGATTTCTTCGGCCCCGGCGGCGACGCTGTCGTGGATCTCTTGCAGGCGCAGCGGGAAGGGGGAGAGCCCTGCCGGAAAGCCCGTCGACACGGCGGCCACGGGCAACCCTGACCCCGCAAGCGCGGTCACTGCGGCGGGCACCATCTCGTGATAAACGCAGACCGCGCCAACGGTCAGGTTGGGCAGGCCCAAAGCGTCCAGGATGGGCTTGGCCACCGGCGCTTTGGCTTTGGCGCACAGCCGCCGCACCCGCGCCTCGGTATCGTCGCCCGACAGCGTGGTCAGATCGATGCACGAGACCGCGCGCGCCAACCAGGCCGCCTGATAGTCTTTCTTGATCGACCGGCGCCCCGGCAGACTGGCGGCGCGTCTTTCAATGGCCGAGGTATTGGCCGTCGCTGCGCGCACCCAGCCCAAATCCAGCGCCATGCCTGGATTGCGGGGTTCGGTCACCTGCGGCAAATGCGCGGTGTCTGAGTGAATCGATGACGATTGCGCGACATCTGTGTCCATGGCGGCCTCTTGCTGCAGCTATGCCGCTATCGTCGCATGCAGCACAGGCGCGCGCAACCAGGCGCACCTGCACAAATGCTGCAGATTTGGACTGCGGCGCTCTGCGGATCGGCCCGGCACATTCGCCACAAACGGCAAGACACTGGGAGTGGACAACAATGAAGAGCTTTTTGGTGCGCGGCGTGCCGCAATCCCTGCAACAAGATGGCTGGTGGATGGCGTCTCCTTCCCCATCCCAAACCGCCTCCACGCCATCTCAACCCGGCGGTGCGCAGTCCCTCGCACCGCCGGGTCCTTGGGTGCCCTTGGCCCTACTGGGTCTTCTGGCCCTGTGTGACCGGTTGGTTTGGGGTGTGGCCCCTGGGCTGTCGCTGGCGCTGTTGCCCGTGATCGCCTTTGCGGCGGCTGTTCTGTTTTGGCCCGGACGCGTGCCCGCCTCGCGGCTTCTCCGGGCGGCGGTCGTGTTGGTGGCCTCGGCGCTGCCGCTGATCGAGCAGGTTCAGCCCCTGTCCATTGGGTTTGCCCTGTTGGGCTTTCCGGTCGCCCTAGCGCTGTTGGCCGACCGGCCCTTGGCGCGGGCCTGGCAGTACTGGGGCCGCGTGCCCTGGATTGGCGCCGGTTTGGCCCTATGCCAGGTCCGCGCCGCGCCGGAGCACGCCGATCTGGCAGGTGTCGCCCGCGTTTGGGGGTTGCCTGTCCTTCTGGGTGGCGTCTTTGGCGGGCTTCTTTTGGCGGCCAACCCGGTCTTGGATCAATTCTTCGCGCGTTGGGTCTTCGAGGGCGATCTGCCTCTGCCGGACCCAGACCGATTGGTGCTTTGGGCACTCATGAGCTTTGGTCTTTGGCCAAGCCTCACCCTAGCCGCACGCGCTGCGGACCTCTTTCCAATGGGACGAGCGGCAAAGCAGGGACCGCGCCGAGTGCCGCAGATCTTGAACGCGCCTGCGCTGATGCGCGCGCTCTTTGTCTGCAACCTGCTCTTTGCGGTGCAAAACTTGATGGACTTGGCCTATCTTGCCGGTGGGCTGCGGCTGCCCGACGGGATCACCTATGCCGAATATGCCCATCGCGGTGCTTACCCGCTGGTCGTCTTGGCGCTTTTGTCTGGGGCCTTCGCGATTGTCGCCCGGCCCTTGACCCATGGCGTGCCCGAGTTGCGCATCCTGCTGTTGATTTGGATCGCGCAGACGATCTGGCTGACCTGCTCGTCGGGCCTGCGGCTGGATCTCTATATCGACACATATGGCCTGACGCGCTTGCGCTTGGCGGCCGCGATCTGGATGTGGCTGGTGGCGGCGGGCTTGGCGCTGATCCTGGTGCAAGTGGCGCGCAATGCGAGCACCGGTTGGCTGCTGCGCCAAATCGGCGCTGTCGGTTTGCTGACGCTCTATCTTTGCGCCTTTATCAGCGCGGACCGGATGATCGCCGCCTACAATCTAAGCCACGATGTGCCCCAAGACCGATGGTACCTGTGCACTTTGGGCGAGGCCGCGATCCCCGAAATTGTCGCGGCGACTGGGCAAGCCCATGAAACCTGGTGCGCGGCATATCGCAACCGCGCGCAGCTTTCGGTGCCCGAGGACTGGCGCGCCTGGGGGTTTCGCAATGCGCGCGTGCGGCGTAGCTTGGCCGCGCTTGGCCAAGGAACGACCCAATGAGCGCTGCAAAGATTCTGATCGTCGACGATGATCCGCAAATCCGCGAGGTGCTGCAGATCGCGCTGAAGCAAGCAGGCTTTGACAGCGAGGTTGCTGGTGATGGCGCAGAGGGCCTAGCGAAGGCGCAAGACATGCGCTTTGACATGGTGATCCTTGATATCGGCCTCCCGACGATGGACGGTCTTGATGTTTGCAAAGCGCTTCGGCAAACGCGCGATGTGCCTGTCTTGTTCCTGACTGCTCGTGATGAGGAAATCGATCGCGTGTTGGGTTTTGAGTTGGGCGGCGACGACTATGTAACAAAACCTTTTAGCCCGCGCGAGTTGGTCGGGCGGATCAAAGCAATCTTGAAACGCGTCGCCCCCGCACAACAACGCGCCGCAAAGGTCCGCGGGGTTTTAGAGATTGATGCGGACCAACACCTCTGTCGCATCGCTGGCCAAGATGTCACGCTGACCGCGCGAGAGATGGATGTGCTCGCGCTGTTAATGGAACGACCGGAAACTGTTGTGCCCCGCCCGGCTGTCGTTGACCAGGTCTATGGCGTTGGTATGCCCGTTTCGGATCGCACGCTCGACAGTCACTTGCGCAACCTGCGCGCCAAATTGCGCGATGCGGGGTGCGCGGACGCCATAGAGACCGTTCATGGGATCGGTTTGCGGATGGGGCGATGCCAAGGATGACCCGCGCACAGGTCCGGCGCAAGTGGAGGCCGCCTTTGGCGCTGGTGATCGGCGGGACGCTGGCTGTGGTTCTTAGCCTGCCCATCTTGGGCGTGACCTGGTTGCGCCTGGCAGGAAACATCTTGGGCTGGGCGGAAACCGGGTGGTTGATCGGTTGGATCGCCGTCGCAGCAACAGTGGTCCTTGCCTGGTTACTGTGGCGTCTCGTTCTCCGCCCGGTCTGGGCTTTGACAGCGCACGCGCAGGCGATGGCGCGGTCGGGCACCTCTGATCCGCCGACGCGGTTTGGGACGGCGGAGTTGGGCGATCTCGGGGCAAGTGTTATCGAGATGGGTGAAAGCTTGCATGCGCGGGCGCGGTCCCTTTCGGCCTATGCCGATCACGTGACACATGAGCTAAAATCTCCGCTGACCAGCCTGCGCGGCGCTGCGGATCTACTGAAAGACGAGACGCTCGCGGCCGAAGACCGCATGCGGCTTTTGTCCACCATCGAAACATCCGTGTCACGCGCGGAATTGCTTTTGAACGACTTGCGTGCCCATGCGGCCGCCCGGCTGGATGTCGCAGCTGGCACAACCACGGCGCGCCAAGCGCTCGCCGCGGCAACAGTCCCGGAAGGGCTTGAAGTCGACGTGCGTGCGGACGAAACACTGCCGATTTCGACGCAGGACTTGGCGCGCGTGCTAACGCAACTTGCTGGAAACGCGGCTGCACATGGCGCAACCACTGTGTGGCTCAGCGCCGGACCACAGACCTTAGAGATTGAAGACAATGGCCGTGGCGTGCGTCCCGGAGACCGTGACCGTGTTTTTGATCCCTTCTTTACCACACGGCGCGCTGACGGGGGCACCGGCATGGGCCTCACGATTGTGCGCACGCTGATCGAAGCCGCAGGCGGAACCATTGCTTTACGAGACACGCGTGATGGTGCCGCTTTTCGCGTCTCTTTCCTCGACATTCGTTAGCCCACCGCCCAATACCAAGGCGCCGCTGGGCAAATGATGCAACACGCGCGTTGCGGTTTTCATCTGAAACGTCCTGCATCGCCAATTCCACAAGAGCGCCGAAGGCGCGGCAGTGCAGTGTGGAGTCACGTCAAATCTGAAGCGCGCTTGTTGCGAATGTTTCTCAATTGCGTTGACTTTCTGCGAATGGTTCTCATATTCACTCTAATATTGGTCATATAGAGGTTTGCGATGGACCGCCGGGGGTTTCTTGCACTGAGTTCTGCGTTTGCGGCGCTGCCGTTTGCGGCGCGCACAGCGGTTCCGTTGAACGTGGTCGCAACGACAGGCATGATTGCCGACACAGTGTCGCGCATTGGTGGGGCACATGTCGCTGTGACCGGACTGATGGGCGCTGGGGTCGATCCGCACGCCTATCGCCAAACGCGCAGCGATATCGTGGCAATGACCCGTGCTGATCTGGTGTTCTGGCATGGCCTCTTCCTTGAGGCGCAGATGGAGTCGTTCTTTGACAAGCTTGCCGCACGTCAACCTGTCGTCGCTGTTACAGATCAGTTGGAAGCTGCCATGCGGGATGGTGGCGACGGTGTACTGATCAAGAGTAAAGACTACGAAGATGCCTTCGACCCGCATATCTGGATGGACCCGACGCTCTGGTCACAGGTCGCGGATCGCATTGAAGCGGCCCTTGCGGAAGAACAGCCAGAGGCGGCCGGTGATTTCGCGGCGAACGCAGACAAGTTTCGCGCAGAGGCGGCTGCCATCAAGTCCTTCGGTCAACAAGCTCTTGCGCAGATCCCAAAACGGGCGCGCCTGCTGGTCACGGCGCATGACGCATTTTCCTACTTTGGCCGGGCCTTCGATATGGACGTGATCGGTGTCCAGGGCATTTCGACCGAAAGCGAGGCCGGGCTTCATCGAATTTCGGAACTTGTGGAGTTGCTTGTCGAACGGGACATTGAAGCGATCTTTGTTGAAAGCTCTGTCTCGGACCGCAACATGCGCGCGTTGATCGAAGGTGCTGCTGCGAAAGGCCACGACCTACGGTTGGGCGGCGAACTTTACAGCGATGCGATGGGGCCAGCGGGTACCTATGAAGGCACATATTTGGGAATGATGGATCACAACATCACAACAATTGCCCGGGCACTTGGAGCAGATGTGCCCCAGCGTGGTCTCAACGGTCGTCTTGGCGTTGACGGTTGACCGCATGACCGTAGACCTCATGCAGCCTGCGCGGTCGGCCCCAGACGCACCGATGCAGGTCCGCGGCCTCACAGTGAGTTATGGCGAGAGTACAGCGATTTTCTCTGTCGATCTTGCGTTGCGTGCGGGCACCATGACGGCGATCGTTGGTCCCAACGGGGCTGGCAAATCGACATTGCTGAAGGCTGCATTGGGCATCGTCACGCCGCTCGCCGGTACAACCACATTCTTTGGTGCCACGCTCAATTCAGTGCGCCGCCGCGTCGCCTATGTCCCGCAGCGTGCCAGCGTGGATTGGGATTTTCCGACGCGCGTGATCGACGTGGTGCTTATGGGGCTTTATGCGGAAGTTGGGCTTCTGCGCCGCATGGGGGAGGGGCGCAAGGCGCGGGCGGAAGCCGCGCTCGCCCGTGTTGGGATGCAAGACTTTGCAGAGCGCCAGATCGGGCAACTGTCGGGCGGACAGCAACAACGGGTTTTTTTGGCGCGTGCGCTCGTGCAAGAGCCGGATCTTTACCTTCTTGATGAACCTTTTGCAGGTGTCGATGCCGCGACTGAGGCCGCAATCGTCGCGGTTCTGCAAGACCTTGTTGCAACTGGTAAAACCGTTGTTGCCGTACACCACGATCTGACGACACTGCGCAGCTATTTCGACGAGGTCGCGTTGCTCTCAGGTCGTTTGATCGCGGCCGGCCCCGTCAGCGAAGCGTTCACGGCGGAGGCTTTGCGGCAGACCTATGGGGGACGTTTATCAGGTGCTCTGGCGCTTGATGAGGTGGCTTAAGGCGCGCGGATGCTGACCCAAGCGCTCTTCTTGCAACTTGGCTACAATGCCACGCTCGTCACCTTGGGGGCTGCGCTCTTGGGCCTCACAGCTGGGGTCGCGGGCACCTTTCTTTTTCTGCGCAAGCGCGCGCTTGTGAGTGATGCAATCAGCCATGCGACCCTGCCTGGAATTGCTTTGGCGTTTCTTTTGATGGTTGCGTTTGGTGGCGACGGGCGGTCACTTGTCGGGCTTTTGTTGGGCGCTGCGGCCTCGGCTGGCGTTGGACTGGCGGTCGTGCATTGGCTCACAACCCGGACCCGGCTGAGCGAAGATGCAGCGATTGGCGCAGTCCTTTCGGTGTTTTTCGGACTGGGCGTCGTTCTTTTGACACTGGTGCAAACTGTCGGACTGGGACGCCAAGCAGGCCTTGAAGGTTTCCTACTTGGCGCAACGGCGGGTATGTTGCGGAGCGATGCGGTGCTGATTGCGCTTAGTGCGCTGGCGACATTGGGCTTGGTCCTGGTTATGCGCCGGCCGCTGACAGCGGCCGCCTTTGATCCGGGCTATGCGGGCGTGGTTGGACTGCGACCGGACCGCGCCGAGAGCGTTCTTTTAGTGGTTGTTTTGGCGGTGGCTGTCGTAGGGCTTAAGATCGTTGGCTTAATCCTGGTTGTGGCCCTGTTGATCATACCCCCAGTGTCCGCGCGTTTTTGGAGCGCAAATGTTTCGCGCCTTTTGTGGTTGTCCGGCGGGCTTGGAGCGGCGTCGGGTTACATCGGTGCAAGCCTGTCGGCTGTTGCCCCAGACGTGCCGACCGGGCCCCTCATCGTCTTATGCGCGTTTGGGCTATTCGCTGTGTCTTTCCTCGTTGCGCCAGAACGCGGTGTCCTGGCAGCGCTCTGGCGGGCGCGTCGGTTTCGCAAAGACGTTCATCGCCGACAAGGACTGCTCGCTTTGGCCCAAAACCAGGAGATATACGAGCCGTTTACCCGGCGCCTGTTGCGTCGCGAAGGCTTGGTTGGAGCCGATGGCGTGCCGTCCGAAGCAGGGCGGGCTGCGGCGGCGCGCGCACTTCAAAACGAGGCCCGCTGGAGAGCTGTTCGTGCCGATGACACGCTGGCGCGCGCTGCGGATGCGGATGATGGTTTGACGGATGTCGTTGACGTGTTGACACCCGACCAATTGGCGGACATCGACGCGCGCTTGGGTCTGCCGCGGGCAGTTTCGGCCTAGGATGGAGTTTGTCGCTCTCTCTTTGCCTCCGATTGTGATCGGGATCTGTGTTGCTGTGGCCTGTGCGCTTCCGGGCAACTTCCTGTTGCTGCGCCGTCAGGCCTTGTTGGGCGATGCAATCAGCCATGTGGTTTTGCCAGGTATCGTGCTGGGCTTTGTCGTCACTGGCGGCGTGCGATCTGATGCGCTTTTGCTGGGGGCGATGCTGGCTGCCTTCGTGGCGATGTTCGCAATTGAAATCATTCGTCGTGTCGGGCGAATCGAACCTGGCGCTGCGATGGGCGTGGTCTTCACCGCCATGTTTGCGGCCGGCGTGTTGGTGCTGGAGCAGTCGGACACGTCTGGCGTGCATCTAGACGTGGAACACGCACTCTATGGTAACTTAGAGTCGCTTGTTTGGCTTGATGCCACGGGGTGGGGGTCGCTTTGGGATCCGGTGGCGCTTGCGGCTTTGCCGGTGGAACTGTGGCGCATGGCCGCCGTTTTGGCCTTGGTGCTGGCTGCGCTGACGCTGTTCTGGCGTCCCTTGGCGTTGATGACTTTTGACGAGGGGTACGCCCAATCTATCGGCGTGCCAGTTCGAGCCCTAGGGCTGGGCCTCGTGATCCTGGCAGCGCTGGCCGCTGTTGCGGCCTTTGATGCGGTGGGGTCCATTATCGTTATTGCGATGTTCATCTGCCCTCCGGCTGCCGCGCGATTGATGACGAACGCGCTTGCAGGGCAGGTCGCGCTCTCGGCTTTGCTGGCGGCACTGGCGGCCGTGTTGGGGTATGTATTGGCGGGGTATGTGCCGCTTTGGCTGGGCTTTTCCGGTTCTGTGAGTGCGGCTGGAATGATCGCGACGGTGTCGGGGCTGATCTTGGCGGGGGCCGCGCTTTTCGGGGCGCATCGGCGGGCGGTGCGTTAAAACGCACCTTACGGATCTGGTTCAACAGATCTGCGCGCTGTGGCTTGCGCCCGTAGGGTGCGGCCAAGCCCGCACCTTACCGGATCAACTGCCGCGATAGGTGGAATAGCCGTAGGGAGAGAGGAGGAGCGGCACGTGGTAATGCGCGTCCTCATCGGCGATGCCAAACCGGATCGGCACGCTATCGAGAAACTTCACGGCCCCCGTCGCGAGCCCATGCGCCTCCAGATAAGGACCCACCTCAAAGATCAACTCATACCCGCCCGCCTTGAACGCGTCCTGTGGCAAGATCGGCGAATCCGTCCGACCATCCGCATTGGTGACCGCTGTTGCGATCTTGTGGTGCGAATTCCCCGACACCCGATAAAGCAGAATGTTGATGCCCTCTGCGGGCACGCCGCGCGCGGTATCCAAAACATGTGTCGTCAGAAAGCCTTGGGCCATTGCATCCTCCGGTGATTTCACGCCAGATAGACCACGATTTCGATCCATGAGCAAAACATGACCACATCTGCGCCGCGCTATCCGCGCAACATGATTGGCTATGGGGCAGGCCGTCCCGACCCTGCGTGGCCTGGCGGCGCGCGCATCGCCGTGCAATTCGTGCTGAATTACGAAGAGGGCGGCGAGAACTGTATCCTCCACGGGGATGCGGCCTCCGAGGCCTTCCTCAGCGAAATTGTTGGCGCGCAGCCTTGGCCGGGACAGCGGCACTGGAATATGGAATCCATCTATGAATACGGCGCGCGGGCCGGATTTTGGCGGCTCCACCGGCTCTTTACCGGCGCGGGTGTGCCCGTGACCGTCTACGGGGTCGCATCGGCCCTGGCGCGCAGCCCCGAACAGGTCGCCGCCATGCAACAGGCGGGATGGGAGATCGCGAGCCATGGGCTCAAGTGGATCGATTACAAAGACCATGACCGCGCGGCAGAGGCCGAGGACATGGCTGAGGCGATCGCGCTCCACCATGCTGTGACGGGGGCTAAACCGCAAGGTTGGTACACGGGTCGCTGCTCGACCCATACGGTGGAGCTTGCGGCGGAGACGGGGCTTTTTGACTATATATCAGACACCTATGACGATGACCTGCCGTACTGGATCCGCGTTGGCGCGCGGGATCAGTTGATCATCCCTTACACTTTGGACTGCAACGATATGCGGTTCGCCACACCGCAGGGCTTTAACGCGGGCGATCAGTTCTTTGCCTACCTAACAGACACCTTCGACGCGCTTTACGCGGAAGGGACGGCGGGGCAAGCCGCGATGATGTCGGTCGGGCTGCACTGCCGGTTGATCGGCCGTCCGGGCCGCGTGCAGGCGCTGCGGCGGTTTATCGAGTATATCCAAGGGTTTGAGGGTGTCTGGTGCCCGCGGCGCATCGACATCGCCACGCATTGGGCGGCAACACACCCGGCCAAATGGCCAGACCTTGTACCCAGCCAGATGGACCGGGACGCGTTCCTCAGCACCTTTGGCGGCATCTATGAGCACTCGCAATGGGTGGCCGAACGGGCTTATGACCTGGAACTTGGACCGGCCCATGACCGGCCCGCGGGTATCGTCAATGCGCTGGCCTGCGCCTTCCGCATGGCCTCGCGCCACCAGCGGCTGGGCGTCCTGCGCGCCCATCCCGACCTTGCGGGCAAACTCGCAGCCGCCAAGCGCCTGACCGATGACAGCACGGCAGAGCAAGCCAGCGCGGGGCTTGACGCACTCACCGACGCAGAACGCGCCGCATTCACGCGGTTGAACGAAGCTTACACCGAAAAGCACGGGTTTCCCTTCATCATCGCCGTGCGCGACCATGACAAAGCCGGCATCTTGCGCGCGTTCACACGGCGACTGGAGCACGACACAGAGACCGAGTTTGCCGAGGCCTGCCGCCAGGTAGAGCGCATTGCGCAGCTTCGTGTGGAGGCGCTCTTTTGACCCGTTACGCCTTTCCCAAGGGCGGTTTGCCCGGCCAAAACCAAGACCCCGAAGGCCGCGCCGTCTTCACGGAAGCCTATGCGGTTTTGCCGGCGGAAACGCAGACCGATATCGTGACTTCTTTTCTGCCCGGTTGGGAGCGGACGCGGGCCTGGATCCTCGCGCGCCCGTTGTCGGGCTTTGCCGAGACCTTCGCGCAATACGCGATTGAGCTTGCACCCGAAGGCGGCAGTCACACGCCCGAGCCGGATATGGATGCCCAAGCGGCCCTGTTCGTGGCCTATGGCACGCCCAAGCTGATGCTGGGGCAAGACACCTTCCAGTTGCGGCCCGGCAGCTTTGTCTACATCCCGGCAAGCGCGGTCTGGACCCTTTGGAACCATTCCGAAGAGACCTGCGGGCTCCACTGGATCCGCAAGAAATACACGCCGCTGCCGGGCATGAACCCGCCCGAGGCGATGATCCGCCATGAAAGCGAGATCGACCCCTTGCCAATGCCAAACTCGAACGGCATCTGGGCCACGCAACGGTTCTTGGATCCTTTGGACCTGCGCTATGACTTCCACGTTAACATCGTGAACTTTCAGCCCGGTGGGCGCATCCCCTTCGCCGAAACCCATGTGATGGAGCATGGGCTCTACGTGCTAGAGGGCACGGGCGAGTACCTTTTGAACAAGGATTGGGTCAGTGTCGGACCGGGCGACTTTATGTGGCTGCGCGCCTTTTGCCCGCAGGCCTGTATCGCGACGGGCGAGGGGCCCTTCCGCTATCTGCTCTACAAAGATGTGAACCGGCATGTCCCCCTCTGAGGTTACCTGCGTGCCGTTGACGTCTGAGGCCTTCGCACCGTTCGGCGATGTATTGGACGTGCGCGGCGATCCGGATTTCCTGATCAACCAGGGGCTTTGCGGGCGCCATCACGACCGGGCGGCCCTTGATTTCGGGCCAGAGGGCCGGGCGGGCTTGTCGATCTTTCACGCCGAGCCACGCGCGCTTCCCTATCACCTCACGCTGATGGAGCGGCATCCGTTGGGCAGCCAGGCTTTTTTGCCGATGCATCGCAAGCCGTTTTTGGTGACGGTGGCACCAGATATGGACGGTCAGCCTGGCACGCCGCTGGCGTTTCTGACCGCGCCTGGGCAGGGGATCAACATCCACCGCGGGGTCTGGCATGGCGTGCTGACGCCCTTACAGCACCCAGGCGTGTTTGCCGTTGTGGACCGGATTGGGGAAGGCGCGAACCTGGAAGAGGTGCCGCTCGCGCCCGGTTGGCAGATTGTGGCCGGGCCAGAGGTGGATCAGTTCACCGACTGAATGATCGCGCCCATCACATCGGCCGAGGGCATGGGAACCACCAGATTGATCGTTTCCGGCATCGCCGCGACAGGGATGGCGGCAGGATCGTTCTGCACACCAATCAGCCCGGTGCGAAACCCGTGGCTGGCCCAGGCGATCTCTTGCAGTTCCGGATCGGTCAGCGCCTCTACCAGGCGCTTGCAGGTCGAGGTAAGCGAGATCAGCGGGTGCGAGGCAAAGACCGTGGGTTCGGGGTAAATCACCCGCACACGCGCTGCGATATCCTCGGCCATCCGCGCGTTTTCAGACAGAAACTCGACCATCTGGTTTTCATAGCCCACGATAATCGGACGCGCGCCCATGCCTTGTTTCAGAAAGTTCTGGAAGATGTCGCCCGACGACGCCTCCATATGCCCCATCGCATCAAAATAGGCCGTGATCTTGGGCAATAGCGTGGGCAACGACGCCTCGGTCGGGGTGTCGCCCGCGTTCAAAACCGTGCCCAGCAGGCCCGACCAGATATTGCCCGAATTGGACTTTGCCGGATGCGTCGAAAACACCTTGAACGCGCCATAGATGTTCAGGCCCAGATCCTCTTTCCAGCGCGCCTCTTCCTCGATCAGTCGCCCAATCGCGGCGACGTCCGCGGTCAAAAACCCGTCATTGCGCTTTGTGACCACGCCCTTTGCGACCAACGCATCGGCCACATCCGCCCAGGCGTAAAACACAATGGGCGAGTTGAAGATGGTGTCATCGCCCAGCACCGTGTGACCCGATTGGCGCGCGAGCTCCACTGCGACGGCGTTTGACGGCCAGATGCAATCGCGCCCGCCCACGGGCAGCGTCGTGGCCATCTCCACCGATCCGGCTTTGGTCGCGTCCAGAGTCACCCTATAGCGGTTCTGCAGGATATTCTGCACGGCTTCGTTGCGCAGAAGCGCCGACTTTTCGCCCCCGAAATAGATGGACACCGTGACCGGATCGCGCCGCTCCACCTGGCGGGTGAGGCCGCTGAGGCCAAACTGCGTGTAGACAAAAGCGCCACCAGCAACGGCGACCAGGATCAAAAGACCAACAATAATTCGGCTCATACGGTCATCCGCGTTTCAATTGCATCGCCAGCGCGTCTACCTGAGATTCAAGCGCGCGGAAGTCATTTTCAAGACACGCGGTATCGATTTTCTCAAGCGCGGGCACAAAGTCGTGGATTTGCGCGGCCAAGGGCGCGAGCCGCTCGGGGTGCCGCCCGCGCGATTTCTGCGCCAAATCGGCGTAGCGTTCGACCGTGTCGACCATATTGCCGAGGTAGGACGAGATAAAACGCCGCGCACGGCGGTAGTCGTCGGGATCTTGGGTCACCTGATCGCGGATCGAGGTCACATGGGTCAAAAGCGCGGCAATCGTGCCCTGTTCGTCGCCCGGTACTTTGTCGATTGCGGCCTCAAGCCGTGTTGCAGCCGCCGTCATGGATTGGCCCGCCGCGATGAGATCCGCCTCGCTCACCTGCGCGCTGAGCATTGTCTCGTCGGCGCGTTTCTTACGCGGAAAAACCAAAAGGGTCGCCCCATAGACCGCGAGCGCGGCGACAAAGGCCACCCACCAAACCAGCGTGAGCCCCAAATAAAGGCCCAGAAACGCGAAGGCCGCCAAAAGCCCCGCCACCACTTGGCGCGTGGTCTCGCCCAACGCCATCAGTTGTACCCCTTGGCCGAGCGCAGCGCTTTGGCCAGATCATCGCCAGCGGTGAACATGCGCCCCACGGTGGCGTCGCTGAGTTCGCGCAGCTGCTCGGCATCGGCATTGCCGAAGGCGATGGAATGGATTGGGATGTCGAGGCCAAAGCCGCTTTGTTGCAGCGCGTTTAGCATCGCTGTCCGGTTTGTTGTATCGCTGGCGCCGTCGGTCATCGCGACAATGGCAGGCAAATGATCAAAAAGCGTGCCGTTTTGGTGATAGACCGACAGTTCATTCAGCCCCGCGATGATGGCCCCGTAAAGATCTGTGCCACCGCCGGCCTGCAATCGGCTCACGGCAGTGCTGCCTTTCGCCAGATCTTGGGCCGCGTTTCCTGTGAAAGTGGTGGGCTCACGCGGGCGGCTAGAGAAGGGCAGAATAATCGTCACATCGCGCGAAGACGGCTGGAGCAAGTTCACCGCCGCCGCTTCGGGATCAAGCAAGAGCCGCATCGCGGATTTCAGATCGGCCAGCGGTTGGCCCTCCATCGACCCCGAGACATCCAGCACCCACACGGTCAACGACGGTTTGCGCAACTCTGTCTGGTACAGCGTCAGCGCCTCTTGGATCACCTGCGATTGCGGGGCCGGCACCGGCGCGATGGCGCGGTCCAAATCAATCCCCCAAGCTTTTTTCCAGACGTTTGGATCGGCCCGGTCGCTCGACAGCCCCAAGAGCCCCGCGCGACGCCCACGCGCCAAAAGCTGATCTTGGACAGGGTCCGACAAAAGATGCGCTTGCAACGCCAAGAACGCGGTTTCCTTGTCCGCGTCGCCCTTGTTGACGTAGCCCAAAGGACTGTCCGCAACCGCGAGCCCATTGGCGGGATAGATAACGGTCAGCGGCTCTTGCCCGGCACGTTCAAATACTTGATTTGCTTCGATAATCAGCGCCTCGTAATTGAACATGGCGTCAAAGCGGTCGGTGTTTTCGACGAAACTGTCTTTGAGCCAGCCGGAACTGCCCGAAGACCGATCCACTTGCGCCAACAGATCTCGCACGGCGTCCTGCACGTCTGGGTCATTCAGGTGGTCCGAGGTCAGGATATCCGGATTGCCCGCCAGCGCGTAGAGAAACCCAAGATAGGCCGACGCGCCCGAGTTTGACTGGGTGGCCGAGGTCATCGACAGGCGAAACGCATTATCGCGCGCGGCGGCTTGGATGTCTTGGATGGAGATATCGTCTCGTCCCGCCCAACCCAGATCACGGGCAATAGACGCACGCAGCCCTAAGACGACAGGCGATCGCAAAATCGATTGGCGGTGCTTTACGACACGCGCAGTATCGCCAAGCTCGATCCACAGGGAATGCGCGGGCCAAACCGCGTCATAGGGTGTCTCGGTGCCTTGCGACAGTGTGCGCGCGATGTCGACCGAACCCAGATAGGTGACCTGAACGTCGATGTTCTGATCCGCGGCCCAGTCCTGAATGATCGGCTCCAGCGACCGGTTTTCCGACCCCGACACGATGCTGAGCGTTGTTCTGGGCCCGCCCAGTCCGGAGAAAACAATCGCCAGCGCAATTGCCACAATCGCAGCGCCAAAAACCAAAATGCGTTTCAACAGACCGATCCCCTTTGTGTTTCAGGCACTAAAGACGCGCAATTCAGACCCTAGATAACCACCGCGAAGCGATTGTGACATAGGCGCGCCGTTTTCGGGGCCGTATTTTTTGCCTACAGCGGCTGAGCCGCCGGTGTCACATGCGCGTGAATGACACTTCAAGCCTTGTGTACCCGCCGCATCCTGCCCAGACTTGGCGCCATGAAGGGATTTCCAGATATTCCGCCCCTATGGTGGGCGGCCAGCATCTTGGTGATCTATGCGCTGGAGTACCTGCTGCCGGGTCTGCACTTTGAAAGCGCGGTGCTGCAGGTCTTGTCCTGGTGCGTTTTGATCGCAGCACTGGGCGTGATCGGGTGGTCCGGCCTGTGGTTTTGGCGCAAGCGCACCCCGATAGAGCCGCATCACACGCCCAAAACACTGATCATTGAAGGACCCTACAAGCTGTCGCGCAATCCGATTTACCTCGCACTTGTGGCGTTGACGGTGGCGTCGGCCTTGGGGCACGGGTCGGTTCTGGGGCTAGGCGTCGCGGCTGGACTTTGGTGGGTGCTGGACCAACGGTTTGCCGCGACAGAAGAGGCGCTGCTGATCGAGACCTTTGGCGACGAAGCGCGGGCCTATATCGCGGGCAGTCGCCGCTGGATTTGATGTACCAAATAGGTATTGAATTGTCACATTCGAATATTATGATGTATTTCAAGTTCTAACCGAAGGACAGCAGGACATCATGATAGAAGATTTTGCGTTTGGCGCGTTGGGCGGGCTGATGATTGGGTGCGCGGCCGCCCTCTTGTTGCTGGGAAATGGGCGCATCATGGGCGCGAGCGGCATTTTGGGCGGGCTCGTAGATGGGTCGTCTTGGGGGGCGTGGCAGCAGCCCGCGCTGTTCGTGGCCGGGGTCGTTGGTGCACCCGCGATTGCCGTCTATGGCCTTGGGTGGTCCGGGGAGACCAACGCGACGCTCAATCCGGTCCTGTTGATCCTGGCGGGGCTTTGCGTGGGCATTGGCACGCGGTTGGCGAATGGATGCACCAGCGGGCATGGGGTCTGTGGCATGTCGCGTCTGTCGCTGCGCGGGATCGTGGCGACGCTGATCTACCTCGCCGCCGGATTTGCGACCGTCTATCTTGCCAAACATGTGCTGGGGGTCCTGTGATGCGGTCAGTGATTTCTCTCCTCGCCGGGGCGCTTTTCGGATTGGGTCTTTTGGTGTCGGACATGGTCAACACGCAAAAGGTCCAAGGCTGGCTGGACCTCTTTGGCGCGTGGGACCCCACGCTGGCCTTCGTTCTGGGCGGCGGCATCATTCCAATGTTTTTTGCCTGGCGCCTCACGAAGGCGCGGGCGGCCCCTATCACAGGCGGCACTTTTCCAGCGCCACCCAATCCACGGATCTCGCAAGACTTGGCGCTGGGCTCTGTGCTGTTTGGGGTGGGGTGGGGCCTTGTCGGTCTCTGCCCGGGTCCTGCCATGGCTTCAATCAGCTTTGGCGGCTGGTCCGGCGCGCTCTTTATGGCCGCGATGCTGGCGGGGATGGCCATCTTGCCGCGGCTGCGGCGTGGGCCCATCGGAGGACTGATCCGTGGGAGTTGATGGAGGGCGCATCACTTAACTGTGACTGCGCGTGATCAAGAGCCTCTGTAGATGTGACACGCACGGTCCCAACGAGAGCGCCCCATGAAAAAGTCCAAACAAAAAACCGCCCAGAAACGTAAATCCAAAGCGGCAGCGCCAAAGCCAACTGCCACGCCAGAAAGTCCAGACCGCCGCCGCGTCCTGCGCACCTTGGGGCAGGGCGGCTTGATCACGGCAGGTGTGGCGGGCGTCGGCGTTTGGGGCGTCAGCAGCTTTCGCGCCCACGCGGCAGAGCATGACC
>CAWUIP010000009.1:0-55778 GCA_963922415.1 uncultured Aliishimia sp.
CCACCGGCTCAAACCGTTTTTTGCCCGCCTCATGGTCGAACTCTTCCGAGCCTGCAGACTGCAAGCCAGCCGTGTTGCGCGCGGCCTCGATAACGGCCATCTGCATGCCCAGGCAGATGCCCAAATAAGGCACTTGCCGTTCTCGCGCGAACTGCGCGGCCTTGATCATGCCTTCGGTGCCGCGTTCGCCAAAGCCGCCGGGCACGATGATGGCGTGATAGCCGTGCAGGCGCGCGGCGGCGTCTTCTTTTTCGAAGGTCTCGCTGTCGACCCATTCGATCTGAACCTTCACCCGCGCGGCCATGCCACCATGGGTCAGCGCCTCGGCGATGGATTTATAGGCGTCTTCCAACTGCGTATATTTACCCACGACCGCCACGCGCACCACGCCTTCAGCGTTATGAATACGGTCCGAGACATCCTCCCACACTGACAAATCTGGGCGCGGCGCGGGGCTGATCTGGAACGCGTCGAGCACCGCCTGGTCCAAGCCTTCGCGGTGATAGGCCATCGGCGCGTCATAGATCGTGCTGAGATCCTGCGCGGCGATCACGCTGTCTGGGCGGACGTTGCAGAACAAGGCCAGCTTCTCACGCTCTTTTTCGGGGATTGGCCCCTCGGACCGGCAGACCAGAATGTCCGGCGCGATGCCGATGGAGCGCAGCTCCTTCACCGAGTGCTGCGTGGGCTTGGTTTTCAACTCACCGCTGGCTTTGATGAAGGGCAAGAGCGTCAAATGCATGAAGATGCACTGCCCACGCGGGCGATCCTGGCCAAACTGACGGATTGCTTCGAAAAAGGGCAGGCCTTCGATATCGCCGACGGTGCCGCCGATTTCGCACAGCATGAAATCAACCTCGTCGTCGCCGATTTGGATGAAGTCTTTGATCTCGTTGGTCACATGCGGGATCACCTGGATGGTTTTGCCCAGATAATCGCCGCGCCGTTCTTTCTCGAGCACAGTGGTGTAGATGCGGCCCGACGACACCGAATCCGTTTTGCGCGCCGGAACGCCTGTGAAGCGCTCGTAATGGCCCAGATCAAGGTCGGTCTCGGCGCCGTCGTCCGTGACAAACACTTCGCCATGTTCAAATGGCGACATGGTGCCGGGATCGACGTTCAAATAAGGGTCCAGCTTGCGCAAACGCACCGAATATCCGCGGGCCTGCAAAAGCGCGCCCAAGGCCGCCGAAGCGAGGCCTTTTCCCAGCGAAGAAACCACTCCGCCTGTGATAAAAATGTAGCGCGCCATGTGCTGAAACTGTCCCCGTGTTTGCCTGTTTTTGTTCTGCGCGTTGCCGGAACGCACGCATCACCACGGGATTTAAGTATACCCGGATTCGCGGCGCTAAGGCAAGGCTTGCGCAACATCCTGTTGGCAAACCCCGCTGTGACCTCAATTTCTGGTGGTTAGTCTGCGCTGGGAACCAAAGGTGCATTATCCCCGGATGCCGGTGGCAAGAGGCTGTCGGCATCGGGCAGCGCTGGCGTCAATTCGCCGTCGCCCGCCGCAGGTGGCGTGACGCCAAGGCGGTCGATGACCG
Organism: uncultured Aliishimia sp.; assembly: GCA_963922415.1. Classification (GTDB taxonomy): domain Bacteria; phylum Pseudomonadota; class Alphaproteobacteria; order Rhodobacterales; family Rhodobacteraceae; genus Aliishimia. Next base: position 1,545 of record CAWUIP010000009.1, read on the forward strand.
AAGAGCCCGACGCGTTCTGCGCGGCCAGGATGGTTAGTGCGATCGACGTACAGATAAAGGCGATGGCCAGGACCCATGTCAGTTTGCCCAAGGGCGTCGACGGTGCGCGGCCCGTGGTGCCACCGCCACCCCCACCAATGCCCAAGCCGCCCCCTTCGGATCGCTGCATCAACACGACAGCAATCAGGCCAAGCGCCAGAAACAAATGCACGATGAGAACGACGTTTTCCATGAAGGCCTGCAGGTTGTGAACGGCTGTGTCGCGCGTACTTATGTAGAAAAGTGAGGCGGAGCAAGGGTGGACTTACGCGCAAGCCCGCGTCAGTTTGCGAATATGCCGCATGACAGTCACGATCACCCGCATAGCTTGCTGCCGTCCGACCCCGAATTGCGGGTCAAGGCCCTGGAAACGCTCCTTGTCGCGAAGGGATTGGTTGATCCTGCCGCCCTGGACGAGATCATTGAGACCTATTCCCATAAAATTGGCCCCGCAAATGGCGCAGCTGTTATCGCGCGCGCTTGGACCGATCCTGCGTTTCTGCAGGCTTTGCGGGATGACGCCACCGAAGCGGTCCGCGAGATGGGCTTTTTCGGGCGGCAGGGCGAGCATATCGTGGCCGTTGAGAACAGCGCCGAGACGCATAATATGGTCGTCTGCACGCTGTGTTCCTGTTACCCTTGGCCGCTTTTGGGCATTCCGCCGGGATGGTACAAATCCGATGCCTATCGCGCCCGTGCGGTGCGCGAGCCGCGTGCAGTTCTCAAAGAATTTGGCGTCACATTGCCCGAAACGACCGCCGTTCGGGTCTGGGACAGCACCGCTGAGGTCCGCTATCTGGTGATCCCCGAACGCCCCGCTGGCACAGAAGGTCTGGATGCGGCAGCCTTGGCGGCCCTTGTGAGCCGGGATGCCATGATTGGCACCGCGCTGGTGGCCGCGCCATGACGCGGCCACATGATATCGGCGGGCGGTTTGGCGATGGCCCGATTCAGCCCGAGCCGGAAGACGTTAAGTTTCACGCCGATTGGCACGCGCGGGCGATGGCGCTGACCGTCGCGGCAGGCGCAACCGGGCTTTGGTCGATTGATGACAGTCGCCGCGCGCGCGAAAGTCTCGCACCCAAGGACTACGCCGCATTTGCCTATTACGAGAAGTGGATCGCGGGCCTTGCTGACCTGCTTGTGGAAAAGGGGGCGGCCACGGTGGACGAAATGTCGGGTGCTGTGGCGCCCGCGCGGGCAACAGAAGGCCGCGTGTTGACGGCACCTCAGGTAGCGCCTGCGCTTGCGAAAGGCGCGCCCGCAGACCGGCCGTCCGAGATTGCTCAAGCCTTTCAACCTGGTGACTCGGTTGTCACGCGCCGCGCCGCTGGCAACACGCTGGTTAAGGGCGGCCATACGCGGCTTCCGCTTTATGCTGCGGGCGTGCAGGGCGAGATCCTGCGCTATCACGGCACACATGTTCTGCCGGACGCCAATGCCCATGGGTTCGGCGACCGGGCTGAGCCGCTTTATGCCGTTGCGTTCCGTGCGGGCGATCTGTGGGCGCATCCCGAACACCCTGAGGACTCTGTCGTGGTGGACTTGTGGCAAAGCTATCTCAGTCCAGCGCCATGAGCGAAACGCCTGTCTTCGAAGCGCCGTGGCATGCGCAGATCTTTGCCCTGACGGTTCACCTGAACGAAGCGGGGGCCTTTGAGTGGCCGAGTTGGGCTGCGCGCTTTGGCGCAGAGCTTGCAGAGCGTGGCCTGTCGAAAGAGCTGAATGGCGGCGCTGACTATTTCGAGGCTTGGCTGGCCGCGCTGGAGGGGTTCTTGGCGGAGCTGGACATGGCCAAGGCCGATGATTTGGGTGCGCTGCGAGCGGCCTGGGAAGCGGCCTATCTCAACACCCCGCACGGGCACCCGGTGCGCCTTGAGGGGGACGCGCGCTAGTCTTCGACGTCGTCCACATCGGATTGGCCAGACAAGCGGCGGCGCACATGGCTCCAGTTCATGCCGATGCCCAAGACGGTCGCCAGTGCGACAAGGCCAATCCAGGTATTGAGCGTTGGGTTCTGCAGATCCAGCAGGCCAAAGTCATACGCGACCCAAAGCATTGCGCCGACCAGGGCCAAAACCAGCGCCATACCAAACGCGCCGATCGACCGGAGCGTGGCGCGTAGATAAACGATATAGCCCACCGTTAGAACCAAGCCCGCCAGGACCGCGACCGATAGGTTTTCCGCCCCGTTTGCGACAACCCAGCGGACGTAATTCCATTCTGTCGGGTTGTAGGTCGCGGCCAGCAAGACGAAGGCAAACACCCAGCGCGACAAAAATCCCATGGCTTTGGCTCCTTTCCAAATCGGCGCCAGAGGTGGCGTATTTTGCGATCCACGTCCAGCGCTTGCACGAAAAGGAGTTTCGGAACCTTTACGACATCGCTATAGGAGCCCGGGTTTGACACGAGCAAGGAGCCTGGGCGATGGCGAATGTGGTGGTTGTCGGTGCGCAGTGGGGCGACGAGGGCAAAGGCAAGATCGTTGACTGGCTGAGCGAGCGCGCCGATGTGATCGCGCGTTTTCAGGGCGGGCACAATGCCGGGCATACGCTGGTGATCGGCGGTGCGGTTTACAAGCTCCATGCGCTGCCGTCGGGGGTTGTGCGCGGTGGTAAGCTGTCGGTGATTGGCAACGGCGTTGTGTTGGATCCTTGGCACCTGATCGAAGAGATCGAGACACTGCGCGGCCAAGGCGTGGATATCTCGCCGCAGACGCTGATGATCGCCGAAAACACGCCGCTGATCTTACCAATTCACGGCGAGTTGGACCGCGCGCGCGAAAGCCAGAACTCTGTGGCCAAGATCGGTACAACCGGGCGCGGGATTGGCCCGGCCTATGAGGATAAGGTTGGTCGTCGCGTTATCCGCGTGGCGGATTTGGGCGATGACAAGACGCTGGAGACCCGGGTAGACCGCGCGCTTGTGCACCATGACGCGCTGCGGCGCGGTCTTGGGCTGCCGCCGGTTGATCGGGACGGTCTTTTGGTACGGCTGCGGGCGATTGCGCCCGAGATTCTGAGCTATGCCGCGCCAGTATGGAAAGTGATGACCGAGGCGCGCAAAGCGGGAAAACGCATCCTCTTTGAAGGCGCGCAGGGCGCGCTTTTGGATATCGACTTTGGCACCTATCCTTTTGTGACGTCGTCCAATGTGATTGCGGGCCAGGCTGCCACAGGCGTTGGGCTTGGCCCGGGGGCGATTGATTTCGTTCTGGGCATTGTGAAAGCCTATACGACGCGCGTGGGCGAGGGGCCGTTTCCGACCGAGCTTGACGATGCGGACGGGCAACGGCTGGGCGAGCGTGGGCATGAATTTGGGACAACCACGGGGCGCAAACGGCGCTGCGGGTGGTTTGACGCGTGCCTGGTGCGCCAGACCTGCGCGACATCGGGTGTTAAGGGGATCGCGCTGACCAAACTTGATGTGCTCGACGGGTTTGAAACGCTCAAGATTTGTGTGGGCTATGATCTGGATGGCACGGTTTTGGACTATTTGCCAACGGCCGCAGATCAGCAAGCGCGCTGCACGCCGATTTATGAAGAAATGGATGGTTGGTCAGAAAGCACCGAAGGCGCGCGGTCCTGGGCGGATCTGCCCGCAGGCGCGATCAAATATGTGCGGCGGATCGAGGAGTTGATTGACTGCCCCGTGGCGCTACTTTCGACCTCACCAGAACGGGATGACACAGTACTTGTGACAGACCCCTTCGCGGATTGAGGTATTGGATTGGCATTAAGTTACAAATCGCGGAAAAGATTGGCCCTTTTGGTGCTGGTGCTTGGCGTGCCGCTTTACATTGTGGTGGCCGTCACTGTGCTTAGCTGGTTCGACCGACCCCCCATTTGGCTTGAGTTGATCATATATTTCGCGCTGGGCATTGTTTGGGCCTTCCCATTGCGCGCGGTCTTTAAGGGCGTCGGTCAAGCCAATCCCGAATAGCCAACCGGTACCCAGAAACTTTTGAGTGTCCGGCGCATTTTCTTGGGTCTAGAAAGTAAAACCGCGCCGGAGCGACGCGGTTTTGTTTGACGTTCGTCATGCGAGGCGTCGCGTGAAGCCCGCTTTTGGGCTAGCCTGCGGCGCGTTCATCTGGTCGAAAGCCGATATCGTCTGAAACGGTAAAGCGTCCACCCTTGATCTTTTCGATCTTTCCGGCCCGCAGTAGCTTGCCGAAAGAGCGCAACCCGTCTTCGCGCGTGAAGCCTTCATGGCCAACTTGGCGGACTTTTGTCATCAGTTGCGGTCTGGAGAACTGCTCGCGCCCCTCTACAAAGCTGAGATAAGACGCCGCGGCCTCTAAAAGGTCTGGTAGCTCTGTCGCGCCTTGTGCTGTTGCGTAATCGGCAAAGCCGCTTCCTTCAGCCATGCCGTCGTCGCCGGAGCGCGCTGCAATGCGTCGGGGCCGCACAGGGCCGCTTGCTGCGTTCTGCGGGTCAATCCGCTGCTCGGCTACCAGCTTCAGTGGGGCGGGGCGATGCGTTGTTGGGCGCGCGCTGCGGCCGCCACCAGCAACAGGTCGGCGCGGCTTCACAGCAGCGGCCAGATCTGTGCGATACTCGTCGGCATCGCTTTCGCCGCTGACCTCTTCTGACAGTTTGTCATCCGCTTTAGTGGCTGCGACAGCCGCGCGAAGGTGGTTGAAGGCGTCGCGGCGGCTGGACCCCTCGGGTTCTTCCATTTGATTGTCGGCTTCCGCCATCAAGCGATCCAGGTCCGACTCGTCGAACCCGCCTGCCTGTTCAAAGGGCTGCGCTTCTGCGACGACCTCTTCGGATGTCGTTGACGCATCCACTGGCTCTGGCGCATCCAGGTCGTCTGGCAATTCAGCTTCGACAGCGGCCAAGTCGCGCAGCAATTCGGCTTCGTCTTCGTCGCTAAGAGTGGACTGCGCCGCAGTCTCATTCGTGTCTGCGCCTTCTAGTTCCGCGACGGCATCTTCCTCGAAGGCTTCTTCCATGCCATCGTAAAGGCTGTCATCCAAAATCTCATCTATGTCGTCTGCCTGTTCTAAGGCTTCTTCAAGTTCAGCGCGTGGCACGGCAATGACGGCATCGCGTGGCTCCGAGGCATCATCTGAACTATGTTCGACTTCGATGTCTTGTTCGTCGTCATGGCCTTCAAGTGCCGCCGCAATTTGGGCGAGGTCATCGGCGTCGAACTCGGCGTCGTCATCCGTCTCGTTTTCATAAGTTTGAAGACTGTCGGCTTCTTCGGTGGCTGGTGGCGCGTCAACCTGGGCCGCGATGGCCTCGACCATCGTTTCAACGTCGTCGTCGGATCCTGTGGTCAAGTCGTCCGCCGGATGATCTTCTGCGTCGCGTCCATCAGGGCGGCTTGCATCGACTTCTTTGTCGTCCATCTCAAAGACGTCCGCCCGGTCGCCTGCTTCGTCCACACCCAAGGCGCGTGACACAAGTGCTGCGGTTAAGTCTTCATCTGACGACGTGTCAGCCTCACTGGCGTCCGCAATGTGGTCTTCGTCCGGCGCTTCAACCGGGGTAACGTCCTCTTCGTCGAAGCCCGTGTCGGTCACCAACGGCTGATTGCCCATCATATCTGACGCGTGCTGGTCTTCATCATAAGCCGCGGTTTCCGGCTTGTTCTTGGCGACCACATCCCGAATCCGCTGAAGCTTGGCGGCGATGGAGGTTTCTGCAGCCTGAGACGTTTCGCGCTCTGGCGCGGCGACAGGTTCGACTTCGGCGATTTCTGACACGTGTGCGTGTTCTTCCACCGTCTCCGGTGTAGGACCTTCGTTCACGGCCTCGGCCTCTAGCGCCGCCGCCGCGACTTCGGGTGTGTTGGGCACCGTATCGGCAGCCGTCGCGATATCCGCGTCGTCGCTTTCGGCAGGAACATCAACCACATCCATTGGCTCTTCTGCGATGTCGGCCGCAGAATCATCGTCGGCAACCACAGTTTCTGCCGCGGCAGTTTCTGGCGCGGCGGCCGAATCTTCCGTATCTGCATCATCGCCCATCACAGCTGCGATCGAAGCGCTCAGCGTCTCTGTTTCTGGCGCGGCCTCATCTGCGGCAGCAGTTTCATCGCTTGCCAAGAGGCTGTCATCCGAAGCGTTGGGCTCAACAGCGACGCTGGTGTCTTCTGCAGCTTCGATAGGCGATGGTTGGCCCTCGGTGCGCGCTTGAGCATCTTGCGGACCTTCGGCCGCGGCAGATTGCACGGCTTCGGCTTCGGCGTCGGCGTCGGTTAAGGCGATGGGCGCTGCAGCCATGGGCACAGCCGCGGCAGGGACCGCAACCGGCTGCTCGCTTGGTGCATCGTTGGCCCGCAGGTGGATGCCTGCATCACTTGTCCGTGCTTCGACACGCCGCGCGACCTCGCGCTCTGCGATTCTCGCAAGCATCTCCGCGTCTGGCTTAGGAGGTTCGGCGCCGAAGTATCGGTCATCTTGGGCGAGATCGCGGAAATACTCCGCAATCACCTTCATGGTTTCGAAGCTGTCTTCGAACCCCTCAAGCGTACAGGAAAAAGTTCCGTACGAGACCGTTAAAATTTTGTTATTACTCATCATCGGATGCTCGTCCTCTGCAAGTCTGCGGAGCGATAGTTACTATAATTCCCGCGTCAAAAGCGGCCCGAATCTGTGCCGGGGGCGGTATCATTTCACGGCGAGACTATGACCAAATACACGGAAAGGCGTTAAAACCACATGATAGAACAGATTGTTTCCACATGCGAACCAATCACGCTTGTGGGCGCTGGACGCGTCTATCCGGGCGATTTAGACGCAGCCTTAGCGCTGGCGCCGCGTCTCGTTGCTGCCGACGGCGGCGCGGCGACACTGCTGGCGGAGGGGCACGTTCCCGAGGCCGTCATCGGCGATTTTGACAGCCTTGACCATATGTTACGCGCCCAAATTCCGACCGATGCGTTGCATCATGTGGCCGAGCAAGACAGCACAGATTTCGAAAAGGCCCTAATGCGCATAACCGCGCCGCTTGTCATTGGTGTGGGCTTTACTGGTGCGCGTATCGATCACGAACTGGCTGGGCTTCACGCCCTTCTGCGCTTTGCCAAGACACGTTGCGTGCTTTTGTCCGAAGAAGAAGTGATCTTTCTGTGTCCCGAGTGCATTGACCTTAACTTGACCGCCGGAACCCGGGTGTCACTGTTTCCATTGGTGCCTGTAATGGGACGTAGTGAGGGCCTAGAATGGCCGATAGAGGGGTTGGACTTTGTGCCGGGCGGGCGCATTGGCACCTCCAACCGCGCGACGGGCGGGCGTGTTTTGATTTCGGTGTCTGGCCCTGGAATGCTCGTGCTTTTGCCCCGCGAGACGCTGAGTGAGGTTACACAGGCTCTGCTTGCGCCTTCTCTAGCGCGTGCTCTCTAAGGACGATGTAAAGGCCTGCCGCAATGGTGATCACAATGCCTGCGCTGGCCAGCGGATTCGGTAAATCTTGAAAAACCATCCAACCAATCACGGTCGCCACTGGGATCTCTAGGTACTGCATTGGGGCTAAGGTCGCGGAGGGCGCGTAGCGTAGCGACCATGTCATCAACAGATGCGCGAGCGTACCCAAAGCGCCGATCGCAAAGAGGAGTGACATCTCAAAGCTGCTCGGCGTGATCAGTGTTAAAAGCCCAATATCGCGCCCTTGTGCCCAAAGCAGGGGTGGGCCCATGATCGCAATCGCCATCACGCCAGATACGGCTTGCAGACCTACAGGGTCCGTATCTTTGGCGATTTGACGCGTCACCAAAATAAATACCGAGAAATTGACTGCCACAACCAGCGGCAGGAGGGCCGGCCAACCGACATTGGCGAAGGCAGGCTGCACAACCATCAACGTCCCAATGAAGCCCACCATGCAGGCCACAAGGCGGCGTAGGCCAACTTCTTCGTTCAAAAAGTACTTGCCCAAGAGCAACATGATGAATGGCATAACAAAAGCAATGGCCACAGCATCCGCAAGCGGCAGGTACTGTAGGGCTGAGAACATCGCGCCAATGCCGAAGATGTGTAGGATCGTGCGTAAGCAGGTCAGCGCGAAGATGCGCCGCGACATCCGCCAAGCGCGCCCGGTGAGCCAAACGAGCGGAACAAGAAGCGCGGCCTGTACCGCGAACCGTACAAACAGTGTTTGGCCCAGTGGCACGCTTTCGCCCAAGAGTTTAGCCACCGCGTCCCCCATCGGGGCAACGATGCAAAATCCAAGCATCAAGAGGATGCCAAGAAGCGGGCGGTCTTGCGTCATAAGATCAGTATTACGTGCGTGCGAGAAGACGCGCCAGACTACTCTTTTTCCGAGTAAAAGTTAACAGGCTTTATCAGCGCAAAATGGCCGATCTCAAAGCAGTGGAGCCCCAAAATGTGCCTAAGACCAAAGGTTTGACACGCGTTTGTTCGTTTGGGACACAAACTGTGTCAGATGCGCCGCGTTAACAGTTTGGAACATTGACCGCCAAGCCCCCCAGCGAGGTCTCTTTATACTTCTCGCTCATATCCGCGCCGGTCTGACGCATCGTCTCGATGCAGGCGTCGAGAGGCACCAAATGTGTGCCGTCACCGCGCAGGGCGAGGCTGGCTGCCGAGACGGCTTTGATCGCGCCAAGCCCGTTGCGCTCAATACACGGGACCTGGACGAGGCCTTTGACCGGGTCACAGGTCATCCCCAGGTGATGCTCCAGCGCGATCTCGGCCGCGTTTTCGATCTGCGGCGGCGTGCCGCCCATCACGGCGCACAGCCCCGCAGCCGCCATCGCGGCGGCAGAACCGACCTCGGCCTGACACCCGGCTTCAGCCCCCGAAATGGACGCATTGTATTTGACCAAGCCGCCGATGGCGGCTGCGGTCAAAAGAAAGTCTTCCACATGCGCCTCGGACGCACCGGGCACGTGGTCCAGATAATAGCGCAGCGTGGCCGGCAACACGCCCGCCGCGCCGTTGGTGGGCGCCGTGACCACTTGACCGCCGGCGGCGTTTTCTTCGTTCACGGCCATGGCATAGACGCTCATCCAATCGTTGATGGTGTGCGGCGCGGTAAGGTTCATACCCCGCTCTGCCATCAGCTTGTCATGGATGTCTTTCGCGCGGCGCTTCACCATCAGACCGCCGGGCAATTCGCCAGAGGTTTCCAGCCCACGGTCGATACAGTCCTTCATAACTTGCCACAGCCGCGCGGTGCCGTGCTTGAGATCTTCCGGCGTGCCGCGCGCATGCTCGTTCTCGCGCTTCATCTCGGCGATGGTTTTGCCGGAAGCTTCCGCCATTTCAAGCATTTGGGCCGCACTCGCAAAAGGGTAGGGTACAGCGGGACCCGGGTTGGCGGCGCGTCCGGAGGCCAGTTCCTCCTCCGTCATCACAAAGCCGCCGCCGACCGAATAGAACACTTGGCGCAAGATCACGTCGCCTTGGGCGTCTATTGCCATCAACACCATGCCATTGGCGTGGCCCGGCAGCGCGGTGTCGTAGTCAAAGATCAGATCCGTCTTGGGATCAAAGGCCAGCGGTGGGAGGTCCGCGACGTCGATCTGGGACGTGTCTGCCAACTGCGCCAGCGCGGCCTCTGCCTTGGCGTGGTCATAGGTGTCAGGCGTGAAGCCCATCAGCCCCAGGATCGTCGCCCGGTCGGTCGCGTGCCCGACGCCGGTGAAGGCGAGCGAGCCATGCAGCGACGCGCGCAGCCCCGCAAATTGGAACGGCGCCGCCCGCATCATGTCCAGAAAGCGCGCCGCCGCCACCATCGGCCCCATCGTATGGGACGAGGAGGGGCCGATACCGACCTTGAACATATCGAAGACTGACAGAAACACGGGGGCGCACCTCTTGATTTTCGTTGTCCTAGCGCACCCGCTGCCGCTGGGGCAGCACTGGAAACGACATTCCGCGCGCAGCGCACGCCGAATGGGGTTAGGACTGTAGCGTCTTGAGGTAATCTGGGATTTCGCGCGCCGTGAACAAGGCCTGCCGCACCAGCCGGTCAAACTGCGCGGTCAGCGTTTCGATCCGACCGCGTTCGCGGAACGTCAGATAGTGCTCGCCCGAGTAGAGCACTGCCAGCAAGGGGCCAAAGATGGTGATCGGGGCCGAGTACAGCTCTTTTGCATCAAAGAGGTAGATGCGCAGGCGCGGGTAGAGCTGATCGGTCAGCTGCTGGAGTTGCGCGATTTGGCCCGCGCGCACCTGGGCGGGCAGGCCAGCATAATAGCCTTCGGATTTGGCGAAGCTTTCCAGTTCATGCAACGGCATCGCGATTTCATAGTCCGACTGCGCGTTGCGCATCCAGTCCAGCCGCTCTGCGGAGGCTTTGATCGCCTGATCGGCGCTGCGGCCTAGCGACGGCGTGTATTCCCAGCGCAGCATCGCGTCAGTCTTCAGCATATCGGGCAGGGCAGCGGGCACATGGCGCAGCTTGTAGCCTTGCGCCTCGCGGTGCCATTCAAAGATCTGTTCATCGATCAACGCGCGCGCGGCCTCTGCCATCCCAAGCTGCGAGGCAACGATGTCTTGCACATTCTCCGGACGGTCGGACAGCGACAAGAGCCAATCTGCCGACACCCCAAGGACCTCTGCTGCCGCCGCGATGACCTGCGCCCCGGGCAGGCGCGGCCCGTCATCCGACAGCGCCTGGCTGAGCGTTGAGCGGTCGATGCCAATCGCCTTGGCCAAGGCGGTTTGGGACATCTGCGCGTCGGACATCGCGCGCGCCAGCCGGTCCCGGAACTGCTGCGCCCTGTGCCGCTTGTCGAGAATTTCTAACATGTCGTGACAATTATCATCAATTGCGGTCCTTGTTAACTTCTCTCTCGTTTATCACAACTTCGTGTTCGCTTAGGCTTTGCAGCGGTCCAGAGGCTTGGAGGTGATGTTTGGGCACGCAAACGACGGCACGCACCTGCTCAATCGCGCAAACGACGCGCGTGGAATGGGCGACTCTTGGTCTAATCTGCCTGTGCTATGCCCTTATTTTAAGCAGCGTTTTCCTGTTGCCCTACGTGTCGCTTTGGCTGGCGCTGCCGGTGCTGATCCTGTCCCTGGTCCTGCACGCGTCGCTGACGCATGAGGTCGTGCACGGCCATCCGCTGCCCTCGCGGCGCGCGTCGCAGGCATTGGTTTTTGTAAATCCCGGTCTCTTTGTGCCCTACCTGCGGTTTCGCGATACGCATCTGGAACATCACCTCGATGCGATCCTGACCGATCCCTATGACGACCCGGAAAGCAACTATTTGGATCCGGACACATGGGCGCGGCTGCCGCGCGCGATGCAAATCCTTTTGCGCGCCAACAACACATTGGCCGGGCGCATCGTCTTGGGCCCACTTTTGGGGCAGATCGCCTTTATGGCTGGGGACTGGCGCGCTGTGCGCGCTGGCAATGGCCCCGTGCTGCGCGCTTGGCTGTGGCATCTTTTGGGGGTCGCGGCTGCGGGGGCCGCGGTATGGGTCAGCCCGATGTCGTTGTGGGCCTATGGGGTCGCCTGTTATGTGGCTTTTGGCATTCTCAAGATCCGCACGTTCTTAGAGCACCAGGCGCATGAGCGTGCCCGAGGCCGGACGGTGATCATCGAAGACCGGGGGCCGCTGGCCTTCCTCTTTCTCAACAACAATCTGCACGTGGTCCACCACATGCACCCCAAGCTCGCCTGGTATCAGCTGCCGTCCCTCTACCGCGAGAACAAGGATCGCTTCCTGGCGCGCAACGAGGGCTATGTCTACGCCTCCTACGGCCAGATTTTCCGGCAATACCTGTGGCGCGCGAAAGACCCTGTACCCCATCCGCTCTGGCCTTCTCCGCCGCGCTAAGCCATCAGGGGCGCTATGAGCCTCTGGATCATCGCCACTCTCGCAGCCGCCGCATTCCAAACCATGCGGTTCATGCTGCAAAAAGTGCTGTCAAAGAGCACGCTGTCGCCAACCGGCGCGACCTTTGCGCGGTTTTTCTATTCCGCGCCGCTAGTCGTGGTGCTGTTGTTTGCCTGGCTGTGGAGCACGGGGCAAACCCTGCCAGCGCTATCCGCCATGTTCTGGGCTTACGGGGCGCTGGGCGGCTTCACACAGATCCTTGCGACCGTATTTGTGGTGGCCCTGTTCAAAGAGCGGAACTTCGCCGTCGGCATCACCTTCAAGAAGACCGAAGCCATCCAAACTGTGCTGGTGGGCCTGGTGATCTTGGGCGAAGGGGTTTCGGTGTGGGGGTTCCTCGCGATCTTGCTGGGGCTTTACGGTGTGCTCTTGCTCTCCGATCCGCCGGGTGGGTCGGGTCCCCTGTGGCACCGGTTCGCCAACCGCGCGGCGGGCTTGGGGTTGGCCTCGGGCATTCTGTTCGCCGTGTCTGGTGTGACCTATCGCGCCGCCTCGCTGGAGCTTGCGGTGGATCAACCGTTTTTGCGCGCGGGCATCACACTGGCGGCTGTGACGTCGATGCAGCTTTTGGCGATGACGGTCTGGCTGTGGCAGCGCGAGCCGGGCGAGATAGCGCGCGTTTGGGCGGCGCGGCGCACGGCGGGCTTTGTGGGCCTGACGTCGATGGCCGGGTCGTTCTGCTGGTTCACGGCCTTCACTGTGCAAAACGCAGCGTATGTGAAGGCGCTGGGACAGATCGAATTGATCTTCAGCCTGATAGCCTCGGTCTTGGTGTTCAAAGAGCAGATCACGCGGCGCGAAATCCTGGGAATTGCGGTCTTGGGCGGGTCGATCCTGACACTGGTTCTGGTGATCTGATCAATCGCCCTCGGGCATCGTATAGCCGCGCAGCCGCAAAAACAGGTTCTCTTCGTCTGAGTTCTTGAAAAAGGGGACTGACGCCGGGGCGGAGCGGTCCTGCGCGCGCGCTTGAACTTCGCTCAACACAACTTCGGTGATGAAGGGCATGTCAAAGGCGCGGGCATCGGCAAGTTTGACCCATTGCAAATGGCTCAACTCGTCAGAGGCGGCGGTGAAATCGTCTGGGTCCGAGGCGAGATCTTCGGCATCGACAAGAAAAAACCGCGCGTCAAACCGGCGGGGGCGCCCCGGCGGCGTCAGGGCGCGAAAGATGAATTGAAGCCCTGCCGCATCGGGCTTGTGCCCGGTCGCGGCAAATCCTTCCCAATCGCTGGGCGCATCGGACCAAGGGGCAGGCGTGCCCAAGATCTGTCCGGTTTCTTCCCAAAGCTCGCGAATGGCCGCGGCGGCGAGGGCTTCGGGCGTGATCGGTTCGACCAACAGGTCCTCTTCCAAGCGTAGCCGGCATGTCTGCGACAGAGCCCCGGCCAGCCCAATTTGCGCATCGCCCGTGTCGACAGCGCCGCCAGGGAAGACAAACTTGTTTGGCATGAATGCCGCCTTTGCGCCCCGTTGGCCCATCAGTATGCTGGGGACAGTGTCCCGATCGCGCAGCACGATCACCGTGGCCGCGTTTCGGATGGCTGACTTGTCTTCGGTCATAGCGCCTCACGTCTTGAGGCGCGCGCGTTTAGTCCGTAAAGCCAAATCCGCCTAAACGCCGCGCCCATTGGAACGCCACAATAGCGCCTTTGAGTCTCGGCAACAGATATAAAGATAGTCCCACGCACCCCACCGCAAAAATAGTAAAGAGCACGAGCGGCTCTGGCCGCCACACTGTAAACACCGTCAGCATCAAAGGTGCCATCAAGTGGCCGACCAGTAAGATGGTCAAGTAGGCTGGACCGTCATCGGCGCGGTGGTGATGCAGTTCTTCCCGGCAGACCGGGCACGTGTCGTTGACCTTGAGATAGCCACGCAGGACAGGGCCAGAGCCGCAGTTGGGACATTTGCAGCGAAATCCGCGACGCAAGGCGGGCCACAATGGGCGTTCTGCGATGTCGGCGGTGTCGGATGTCATGTTAGGGCTCGTAGCGCGAAGGACCGTGCGCGCGTTGAACCACATCTAGCGCCGGGTTCCGATACGCCCAATTGTCCTTGCGGCTGGATGCCGCATTTGAGCGCCAAAAACTTTTTTCGACGGAACTGCAGGCTTTCGGCGTGGAACACTATGACTGACCTGCAGTCGAGCTTTTACTGACCTGAGGAGAGCTAGAACATGACTTACACCTTTAAAATCGCCGCACTGGCTACACTGATCGCCGTAGGCGGCATGAGCTTTGCAGAGGCCCGTGATCGGGGACCGCGCGAGCCAGTCAGCTTTGAAACGCTGGACACAAATGCCGATGGGCAAATCACACAAGAAGAGCTGCGCGCTTTGCGGGCTGCACGCTGGACCAACGTAGACGCCAATGGCGATGGACAGATAAGCCGCGATGAGCTGCTGGCAAACGTGCGAGAGGGTGCCGAACGCCGGGTTGACCGCATGATCGACCGGCTGGATGCCGATGAGAATGGCACGTTAAGTCAAGCCGAATTGGAAAATGCGCGTGGCAAGCGCGGCGGTGACCGGTTGTTCAATCGCGCTGATTCTGACGGCGATGGTGCTTTGTCCAAAACCGAATACGACACGGCGATGGCTGAGATGCAGCAGCGTCGCGAAAAGCGCCAGAACTAAGTACGTGACAGTGGCGCGGCCCCAATCTTGGCTTGGAAAAGGCACGGGGGCCGCGTAGGGCACACGGAGTATGGACGTGGTATGCGATACACAGTCGGCCGAGGCTCAAACAGACCTCTTGCGGCGCGCTGCGTCTGGGGATGCAACGGCCGCGCGTATTCTGGCGCAGGATCTTGGCAAGCGTGCTTTTGCCCAGGCATTTCGGATGCTGGGAAACCGGGCAGAGGCGGAGGACGTTGCGCAGGACGCGTTGATGCGCCTGTGGCGTGTGGCCAAAGACTGGCGCGATGAAGGGGCTAAACCGTCAAGTTGGCTCTACCGCGTTGTTGCCAACCTTTGCATCGACCGAATGCGCCGCACACAGCCCGATACGCTGGATGCCGAAGATGGGTTCGAGCCTGAAGATGACGCGCCGGGTGTTGAGGCGAAGATGCAGCAACAGGCGCGCATGGACGCGCTTTACGCAGCTTTGCGGCAGTTGCCGGACCGGCAAAGACAGGCTGTGGTCTTGCGTCACATCGAAGGCATGGCCAATCCAGAGATTGCCGAGCAACTGAACGTAAGTGTAGAGGCGGTGGAAAGCCTGACCTCGCGTGGGAAGCGGGCGCTTGCCGCCACACTAGCAAAGCGGAAGATGGACCTGGGGTTTGAAGATGACCAAACATGATATGTCTGACCAAGACTTAGACCAGCTCTTTGCGACTGCGCGTCGATCTGTACCAGAGCCCGAGCCTGACTTTCTTGCGGCATTGGGGGATGCGGCTGTTGAGGCAATGGCCGCTGCGCCGATGCCCGCGCCGCGCCAAGACGGGATTTGGTCGCAGGTCGCAACATGGCTTGGTGGCTGGGGTGGTGTGGGTGGCCTTGTGGCCGCAACAGCAGCCGGGGTCTGGATCGGTATTTCGCCGCCGGAACTTTTGCCAGATGCGACACAGTTGCTGACCAGCGGCGTCTCTGATGTCGACGGTTTCGGTATTTGGGTCGACGTTGATCGTGCTGACTTGCTGGCACAGGATGAGAGTTAGACTATGAGCGACGCCTCGCAATCTCCGACACCGCGGTCGACACGGCTTGTCCCGATTTGGGTCAAGGTCCTATTGGCCGTGTCGCTTGCGCTGAACCTAGCAATCGCCGGCTTTGTTGGCGGGTCGATCATGCGCGTCCAAAACGAAGCGCGCCAAGAAGGCCCGGGCGCAGGCTTTGCATTTATCAAGGCACTTGAGCGTGAAGACCGCCGGGTGACACTGCGCGATATGCGCGACGCCAGTCGCGCAGCGCGGCGCGTCAGTCGTCAGGAGATGGCAGAGATTTTGGAGGTCATGCGCGCAGATGAGTTGGACCAAGACAAGCTACGCGCGCTTTTGGATAATCAAGTGGCGCGGATCGGTGACGTTCAGTTGCGCATCAGTGCCAGTGTGTTCGATCTGGTCACCGGGATGACGCCAGAAGCGCGCAAAGCGTATGCAGATCGTGTTGAAGGCATCATGAAACAGGGCCCACGTCCAAAAGGCAAACCGGGGCCAAGAGACTAGATGCGCTTCGCTTAAGATCAGGATCATCAATCCAGAGTTGGCAGCGCGGTCAACGCCTTCAAATCTAAGTCTTTCTGCGCGCCAGACTTAAAAAGTACACCAAAGGTGCGACGTGCCAGGCGCAAAATCTGCCGAACTGGCTAGGTGGCGTCAACGGGTCCTACCGGGCGTTCGTTCAACACGTGCTCACGCAGCTTGCGACCGTTCCAGAATATAGCGGTTGCGACCCATTTCCTTGGCTTGGTAGAGCGCTTTGTCGGCGCGGCTCAACAGGTCAGCCGGGGTCGCGTGCACAGATTTCATCGTGCTCATGAACCCATCGCTTTCGCCGCTGAGCGCCAGACCGATGGATATCGTGACATCGACGGAGGATGCGCGATCCGGCAACGCGATTGCGGTGTTGGAAATGCGCTGACACAGGCGCAACGCCGCTTGACGCGCGTCCGCGCGCGAAGTGTTTTGCAGGACGATCAAGAACTCCTCGCCCCCGATGCGCGCCAAAAGATCGCCCGCGCGCATGTTCTTTTGCAATCGCCGTGCGCATTCAACGAGGACGGCGTCGCCGACTTTGTGACCGTACCAATCATTGATCCGCTTAAAGTGGTCCAGGTCTGCAATCATCACGGCAAATGGTTTGCCCGAGATCCGGGACTGCTCAGCAACCCGCTCCATATGCGGCAGCGCGTACCGCCGATTGTAAAGACCCGTCAGTGGGTCTCGCAGCGCCGCTTCTGCGCCATTGCGCACCATCGTACGCAGACCTTCTTGGATTTCGCGCCGCGTGTGGAGGCGACGTATTCGCAAAGCGACCTCTGACGTCGGAACGGGCGCCACAGTTGCATCGTCCGCGCCAAGGTCTAGCGCCCGCGCAGCCAGATCGGACCGGCCTTCGGGGGCTGCAACCAAGATTGCGGCATGCCGGGTTTTTGGGTTTGCCCGCAAGTCTGACAGAATCGAGATTACCGCCTCAGGCCCCTCCTGAGGAAGCGACAGGATGATGACCGACGCGGCTTGCGTCGCAGTGAGATCGCGCATCGCTTGGCCGAAATGCATAGCTTGAACCGACAAGCCCTGCGTCCCCGTCAGGTCATAGAGAAACGGCACCGAATCTTCGTGCGTGGCATGCAAACACATCACTTCAACAGGACGTGCAAAAAGCTGAGTTGGTTCTGCAAAGCCCAACGCGCGGCTCGTGCCATCACGCAGTCGCCATTCAGCCTCTGTCGCGTGATTGCGCAGCACCGACCGAATTCGTGCCAACAAAAGCATGTCGTCGACGGGCAGCGGCAACACATCTTCGACCCCAGACCGCAGCAACGCCTCCCGGGTCTCAGGTGTCTCAGTCAAAGCCAAAAGCGGCGGCGCATCTTTGCCGAGTTGCGCCTTCAAACGCGCACTGACTTCAGCCACGTGCATATCCGGAAGCGTATTGTTGATGAGCACCAGATTTGGTCGCGTCTGCGAAATATATGTGAGCGCCTCGACTCCAGTCGAAGCAACGCTGACGTCATACCAAGCGGCGGCAAGTTTTACTTTGAGTGCAACACGATTGGTTGCGATACTGTCTACTATGAGTAAGGACGCTTGCACGCTTTGTGACCTTCCGCAAACGTGGTTAAGAAGTGATCATCGTTTTGACTCTGAGAAGTTAACAAACGGTTTCACATCAAATTAAAAGTTTTGGCATGTCGACAGGAAAGCAATCTACTTCGGAGATCTTCGCGCTTGAGGCGCTGACGTGGCTGGTGGGGCGCGAAGACTTGTTGTCTATTTTTCTTGGGTCCAGTGGGCTTAGTCGCGATGATCTACGTGACCGCGCCGGCGATGCGGAACTGCTCGGCGCAGTTCTGGATTTTTTGTTGATGGACGATGATTGGATCCGGGCGTTTTGTGATGACAAGGGGCATGACTATGCTGCAGTCATGGCCGCACGCGCTGCATTACCGGGTGGAGGAGATATGCATTGGACATGAGCACGAAGATACGTGCCATTCTCTTCGATAAAGATGGGACACTCTTCGATTTCCGCCGAACGTGGGAGGCATGGGCGCAGACCTTTTTGGTCCAGGTGGCGCCAGAGCCTGACATGGTCGAGCTTTTGGGGGCTGCGATTGGATTTGACACATATGTCGGCCACTTTGCCTCCGACAGCGTTGTTATCGCTGGAACAAATTTGGATGTTGCCCAAGCATTAGAGCCGCTCATTCCGGGCATGTCCGTGCCGGATATTGTGCTGATGATGAACCGCACCGTCGCACAAACACCCCAGATGGCCGCGGCCCCCTTGGGGCCGTTGCTGTCCGGCTTGCGCCAGCAGGGCCTGCGCCTTGGTGTGGCGACAAATGATGCGGAAGTGTCGGCGCAGGCGCATCTGGAGGACACTGGGGTTGTCGAGTTGTTCGACTTTGTTGCGGGCTACGACTCAGGCTTTGGTGCGAAACCCGATCCTGGTCAACTCTTGGCTTTTGCAGAGACGACAGGAGTTCCGCCTGCGTCCTGCGTGATGGTTGGCGATAGCCTTCATGATTTGCGTGCAGGCCGCGCGGCCGGATTTCAAACGGTCGGTGTCCTGACCGGCGTGGCGACATCTGCAGTCCTGCAAGAATTTGCCGACGCTGTTTTGCCAGACATCGGACATCTTCCGAGTTGGCTAAAGGGGCGCGTCTAAAGGCGACGGCTTTGGTCGCAAACGGCCAACTCACGCGCCGCTGTCGCGCGCATCCTGGGCTGCAACGCATCCATGGAGGCGACGATGCCCGATACAGAAGCCCCTACACGCCGCCGCCGCAGTGGCGGCAGATCAGGCGCAGCTGCCCGTCGTGGCACAGCGGTCATTGACCAATCGCCTTGGCGCATTCCAATCAACACAGACCGCCCCACGGAACCATTGGGAGAAGAGGGCGTGGCCGCGATCCATGAGGGTGCAATGCGCATCCTCGAAGAGATTGGGATCGAATTTCTGAACCCCGAAGCCTTGGCAATCCTAAAGCAAGCCGGATGCCAGGTGGACGGGGACACCGTGCGCATGGGGCGCGACTTTGTGATGGAGATGGTGGCAAAAGCGCCGTCGGAATTCACGATCGCGGCGCGGAACCCGGCGCATGATCTGCCAGTCGGTGGCAAGCACATTCTCTTTGGAAACGTTTCGTCGCCGCCGAACTACTATGATCTAGAAATTGGGAAGAAAGTCCCTGGAACACGGGCGCAATGTCAGGATCTGCTCAAGCTGACGCAATACTTCAATTGCATCCACTTTGCCGGTGGCTATCCGGTAGAGCCGGTCGATATCCATGCCTCCGTACGCCACCTTGATGTGCTTTTTGACAAGCTGACGCTGACCGACAAAGTCATGCATGCGTATTCGCTGGGGCAAGAACGCGTCGAAGACGTGATGGAGATGATCAAAATCGCGGCTGGAATTGACGAAGAAACGTTCAGGTCTCGCCCCTACATGTACACGAACATCAATTCGACGTCGCCGCTCAAACATGACTACCCAATGATTGACGGCTGTTTGCGCCTTATTCGGCGAGGCCAAGCGGTGGTTGTCACACCATTCACTTTGGCGGGTGCGATGGCGCCGGTGACGATGGCAGGGGCTGTTGCGCAGTCCATAGCCGAAGGACTTTGTGCGATCGCGCTGTTTCAGTACGTTCAGCCAGGCTGCGCTTGCGTGATAGGCACCTTTACGTCGAATGTGGATATGAAATCCGGCGCTCCCGCGTTTGGCACACCGGAATACATGCGCTCCACCCAAATGACCGGGCAGATGGCGCGATTTTACGGTTTGCCAATGCGGTCTTCAGGCGTTTGCGCCGCCAACGTGCCCGATGGACAATCGATGTGGGAGACGTCCAATTCGCTTTGGGCGGCGGTCCAGTCTGGCTCCCACATGGTCTATCATGCGGCGGGTTGGCTGGAGGGCGGCCTTGTCGCCAGCCCAGAAAAATTCATCATGGATTGTGAAGTGTTGCAGATGATCCAACGCTATTTTGAGCCTGAGACCTATGCCACTGGCGTCGATGATATCGCACTGGATGCGATCAAAGATGTGGGCAGTTCTGGACACTTCTTTGGCATTCAGCATACCCAAGACCGCTATTCAACGGCCTTCTATCAGCCCTATCTTGCCGACTGGCGCAACTTCGAAGCGTGGGAGGCAGCAGGCGCGACTTGGACGGCCGAGCGCGCGCACAAAATGTTCAAAGAAATCGTAGACTCCTTTGAAGCACCACCCATGGATCCCGGACGCCGGGACGAACTCGCTGACTTTGTCGCACGTCGCAAAGCCGAAGGTGGAGCGCCGACAGATTTCTGAGACAAGAAGTTAGTTAAAATCCGATCTCTTCCGCCTTTCTTAAGATCTTTGCCGACATAGTTTGCACACGGTTTTAAAGAGGAATGCGGGATGCACGGTCTTGCCTTACGCGCGTTGCAGCTGTTCATCGTCGACTGTCACGGCGCAGCAAAGTGGTCCAAAGTGATAAAGCGCACCGGATACGGCTTCGACGAGTTCGAAGGTATGATGGAGTATCCTGTAGGAACTGCTGAGACCACGTTGCAGGCCGCATCAAGTGTTCTAAGACGTCCAGCTGAAGAGATCCTTGAGGACGTTGGCACGTATATCGTGTCCCATCCAAATACAGAGGCGTTGCGGCGGCTTTTGCGATTTGGAGGCGATACGTTTGAAGACTTTTTGCACTCTTTGGACGACCTGCCTGATCGCGCGCGGCTTGCTGTCACAGATTTGGACTTGCCGACAATGGAACTGCGTCAACACATGGCGCATGCGTTTAGCTTAACGTGCCGAGGCAATATCCCAGGGTTTGGGTATGTGTTGATGGGGATATTGCGGACGATGGCCGACGACTATGGCGCGCTTGCTTTCGTGGAGCATCGAGGCGGCGGTCAAGGGACTGAGACGCTTAACATTACTTTGTTGGAAACAACATTCGCCGAAGGCCGCGACTTTTCGTTGGGAGCGCAAGTCGGATGATGATGTTTCCGCCGCCTTCTGCCCAGGTATTGGACACCCTCTGCCCGATGCATGCCCGCATCGGTGCAACAGGTCATATCACACACATTGGTCCGACACTGCGCAAGCTGCGCAGCGACGCGCCTTTTGTAGGCGAGCGCTTTTTGGAAGTGTTTCGCGTCATGCGTCCTGCCGAAATTCAGTCAGTGACCCAGCTGGGCAAAGTTTTGGGCACGAAGTTGCACTTGGAACTGCGCGACAGGCCACGCACGAGTTTGAAAGGCATCGCTGTGCGAGCGGATGACGCCGGCAGTGACATCATCGTCAATATGGCGTTTGGCATCTCAGTTCTGGACGCGGTGCGGGATTTTGCGCTTACAAATGCCGACTTTGCAGCGACTGATCTGACTGTCGAAATGCTCTACTTGGTCGAGGCAAAAACTGCCGCCATGGAAGCTTCACGGAAGTTGAATTTGCGCCTACAGGGCGCCAAACTTGCAGCAGAAGAGCAGGCGGTGACAGATGCGCTCACGGGTCTCAAGAACCGCCGGGCGCTAGACACCGCGTTGGAACGCTTCATAGACGCGGCGACCCCGTTCACTTTGATGCATGTCGATCTCGATTACTTTAAGGCGGTGAACGACACGCTGGGTCATGCCGCAGGCGATCAGGTCTTGCTGCACGTCACGCGCAAGTTCCGTGAGCTCACCCGTGATGGCGATTTGATTGCGCGTGTCGGCGGCGACGAGTTTGTCCTGATCATACCTGGCAAGTCGACAAAGCGACAGCTTACAGAGATCGGAGAGCGGATCATTGCGGCGCTTGAAGAACCGGTGGACTACAAAGGCACCCCGTGCCGCATTTCGGGCAGCATCGGCACAGTTCTGTGGGATGGCAGCACCCATGTAGATCCCGATGAACTTATGGATGACGCCGATGTCGCACTTTACGCGTCAAAACGCGCGGGGCGTGCGCGGCAGACATTTTATCATCCAGATTTGCGCGAAGACGACGCAGAGCCAAAATCTGTTGATCGCGTGGATGCGCGCGGGTAGGTTTGGCGGCCAAGTCGCGAAGGACATAAGGAAAACCCGGAAATATGCCGTTGGGTGGCCGCACCCTGTACCGGCCGTTTGCGTCTCATTGACTTGACGCCCCTGTCAGCCTGTGGCCAGGTTTGGTGAAGCAGCATAGGGGCTTTTCATGACCACGCCGTGCATCATCTGCGTTGCCATTACAGGGTCTGTACCAACGAAGGCCAACAATCCCGCAGTGCCGATCACCGTCGCGGAGCAGATTGAAAGCACTCAGGCTGCATTTGAGGCTGGGGCCAGTATTTGCCATGCGCATGTACGCAATGATGACGAAACACCGTCCAGTGATCCCGAGAAGTTCGCGCGCCTCAAGGAGGGGCTTGAGGCGCATTGTCCCGGTATGATCATTCAGTTTTCCACCGGGGGCCGGTCCGGTGCGGGTAAGGCGCGCGGTGGTATGCTGCCATTGTCGCCAGATATGGCGTCGCTCTCGGTTGGGTCGAACAATTTTCCCACGCGCGTCTACGAAAACCCGCCTGACCTTGTGACGTGGCTGGCGGGCGAGATGAAGACCTACGGAGTGCGGCCCGAAATCGAAGCCTTTGATCTAAGCCATATTTTCCAAGCGGCGAAGCTGCATGCGGACGGGATTTTGACACATGTACCTTACGTTCAGTTTGTGATGGGGGTCAAAAACGCGATGCCGGTCGATCGCCGGGTGTTTGATTTTTATTGCGAAACGCAGGCGCGACTATTTCCAGACACGCCGTGGTGCGCAGCAGGCATCGGCAAAGATCAGATGACGGTCAACGCGTGGTCGGTTGCCGCTGGGGGACACGCGCGCACGGGTCTTGAGGACAACGTGCGCTGGGACAAGGACAACCTAGCCCCGTCAAACGCGGCATTGGTGCAGCGCGTCGTGGAAATCTGCGAAACCCACGAACGTCCTGTCGCCACCGCCACGCAGGCGCGCGAAATGCTTGGATTGCGTGCGGCCCAGTCCGCGGCCTAGTCCCAGGGCGACAATACGATTTTTGGCGCGGCGACTTTGTGGCTCAGCAAGTCGGCGAAAGCATGCGCCCCGTCATCCAACGTACGCGTTTCGAACCAGTCCAGCGCACCCAATCTGCCGTCGAACAGGGCTGCTGCCGTCTCGCGGAACTCCGCAGGCGTATAGCAATACGTTCCGATGAATGTGATCTCTTGCAACGTCATGCGGCGAGTGTCGAGCCCGCCGGCATCGGATCCAAGGCCGATATGGAGGATCACTCCGCCGGGTGCCGCTGCGGCAGATGCGGCTGCGCGCGTGGCTTCGTACCCGACCGCGTCAACAACCAAAGGCCATTCGCCTTCGGCCTTTGAAAGCACTGTTTCTCCATGATCCGCCAGAACCTGCGCGCGTTCAGCCGTTGGCTCGACGATCGAGACAGCGTCGAACCCCATTGCTTTTAGTGCCAGGCTTGCAGCCAGTCCAATCGCCCCGCCGCCCAGGATCAGTGCGTGCCGGTCCATGCTGGGATGCAGCGCTTGCACGCCAAGTTTGGCGGCGTGCCAGCTGACCGACAGCGGCTCGCAAAGGGCGGCCTTGTCAAAGGGCACGTTGTCGGGGACTTCGACCAAATTCTCGTCTGGGATCACCAGATACTGGGCAAACGCTCCCTCGCGTGGCGGCATGGAGATCAGTTGCCGGTTGGGCGAGATGTTTTCACGCCCTGTCGCGCGGGTGGGGCAGGCGGGATCAACGACCAACGGGTTTACCGTGACACGTGTGCCATCGCGCGGCCCGCCTTCGATGACGCCCGCAGCCTCGTGCCCGAGGATCAGCGGGGCCGGGCGGCGGTCGTCATGGCCAAGATAGCCATGCATGTCCGAGCCGCAGATGCCCACGGCCTCCACACGTACTAGGGCCTCGCCGTCACCGGGCACAGGCATGGCAACATCGCGGATGTTCAGGGTCTTTATGCCCTCGTAAACCAGCGCTTTCATGGTCGCTTTCCTATCCCTTTGCGCTCAAATCGAAATTTTCGCCTGGGAAGTACTTGGCGAGGCGCACGTCAGCCGCACGCGCGTGACCCTCCATCCCTTCCAGGCGCGAGATGCGCGCGGTGGCTTCGGCAACCTGTTTGGCGCCTTCGCGCGTGGCGCGCTGCCAGGTTACGATCTTCATGTATTTGTGCACGCTCAGCCCGCCAGTGTAGCGCGCCGCGCCCGAGGTGGGCAGCACGTGATTGGTGCCTGCAGCCTTGTCGCCGTAGGACACGGTGGTCTCTTCGCCCAAAAACAGCGAGCCGTAGCAGGTCAGGCGCCCCAGCCACCAGTCGAGGTCCGCGGCCTGCACGGTCAGGTGCTCGGGCGCGTAGTCATCAGAGGTCGCCGCCATCTCTTCCCGGTCGGCGCAGACGATCACTTCAGCATAGTCGCGCCAGGCGGCAAACGCGTTTTCGCGGTTCAGCTCGGGCAGATCGTCGATCATGCCCGGCACCATCTCCATCACCTTTTCCGCCAGCGGGCGGTGATCAGTGACCAGCCAAACGGGTGAA
Source organism: uncultured Aliishimia sp. (assembly GCA_963922415.1). Lineage (GTDB taxonomy): Bacteria > Pseudomonadota > Alphaproteobacteria > Rhodobacterales > Rhodobacteraceae > Aliishimia. The sequence continues at coordinate 26,135 of CAWUIP010000009.1, forward strand.
TTATACCCGTGCTCTGCCTGGCTGACCAAATCGGTGGCAACGATGAAAGGATCGGCACCTGCATCCGCCAGGATCAAACTGTCGGTCGGACCTGCGATCATGTCGATGCCCACGCGGCCAAAGAGGCTGCGCTTGGCCTCGGCCACGAACTGATTGCCCGGGCCCACGATGATGTTGGCGCGCGGCTGGTCAAAGAGGCCGTAAGCCATGGCCGCAACGGCCTGAACGCCGCCGATGGCCATCACTTTGTCCGCACCGCACACATGCGCGGCATAGGCAATTGCAGGGTTCACGCCTTCTTCGGGCTGCGGGGGCGAACTGACAGTGATGTGGCGGCACCCGGCGACCTTGGCGGTTGTCACGGTCATGATGGCACTTGCGATGTGCCGGTACCGACCTGCAGGCACGTAACAGCCCGCCGCGTCCACGGGGATCGCCTTTTGGCCCGCGATCAGGCCCGGCTGGATCTCGTATTCGATGTCCGACACGGTCGCTTTCTGCGCTTCGGCAAAGCGGCGCACGTTGTCATGGGCGAATTGGATATCGGCCTTCAGCTTGTCGGGCACTTTGGCTGCTGCCGCGGCAATTTCGTCTGCCGTCAGCAGCATGTTGCCGCCATATTTGTCGAACTTCGCGGCATATTCTAGTGCGGCTGCTTCGCCGCGTGTCTCGATATCGGCCAGGATGTTGCCGACCGTTGCACGCACCTCTGTGGCGTCGGTGGCGGGTGTGCGGGCGGCGGTTTTAAGGTACTCTCGTGTCATCGGGTGCGTGATATCCTGAACGTTTAAGTGTTCCGCCGATTGTGGCGGATCGAGGAGAAAAAGGCATAGCCGATAAAGGCGACGCCCAGAAAACCGGTCAGCACTTCGGGCACATGCATCAGTGACTGGCAAAACATCACCAAAGACAGCGCGAAGATGGAGTAAAAGGCGCCATGCTCCAGATAGCGGAACTCTTGCAGGGTGCCTTTTTCGACCAGCATGATCGTCATAGAGCGCACATACATCGCGCCCACGCCAAGTCCAATGGCGATGAGGATGATATTTGTGGTGAGCGCAAAGGCTCCGATCACCCCGTCGAAGGAAAAGCTGGCATCGAGCACTTCAAGGTACAAAAACGCACCCAGTCCACCCTTGGCGCCCAGCTTTGCCATCGCTTTTGAGGTTTGGTCGAGATACTCGCCCAGGCCATCCACCGCGAGGAACATCAAAAGCCCAGCAACACCGGAAAAGAGGAACGTGGCCTGGATGGGTTCGGGCAGGGCTTGCGAGATGCCCAGCACGATCAGCAGGACCAGCGCGATCTCGAAGCCGTGGATCGTGCCGCACAGGCGCAAGCGGCGTTCAAGGCCCTTGATCCAGTCCACATCTTTTTCGTCATTGATGAAGAACTTCAGGGCGACCATCATCAGGAAGGTGCCCCCGAACGCCGCAATGGAGCCATGGGCGCTTTCGATGATGTGGGCGTAGCCGTCGGGATCGGCGAGGGCGAGGCGCACCGCCTCAATTGGGTCAATCCAGGCAAAGATCGCGACAATGGCCAGCGGAAACACGATCCGCATCCCGAAGACCGCGATCAAGATGCCCCAGGTCAGAAAGCGCTGCCGCCAAACCGGGGTCATTTCCTCCAGCTTGTTGGCGTTCACGATGGCGTTGTCGAAGCTTAGCGCGATTTCGAGTGCTGCCAAAACAATGCCGACCATCAGGAACGACAGGACCCCGTTGATCGTGCCGACTGTGGCCCAGCCCAGCCACCCCGACAGAACAATCCCTATCGCGGTGACCACCAGCGGCCAGAACAGGTAAGATAACGTACTGCGTGCGGCCATGGACTAGTTCCCACTCATGTAAGCTGGCAGCCATAGAACCAGTTGCGGGAAGATCAGCAGCAGGATCAGGCCGAAAAGTTGCACCAGCATGAATTGCATCATGCCAAGGTAGATGTCCTTGAGGTCCCAGTTGGGCACGACGCCTTTCAGGAAGTAGGCCGAGAGCGCCACGGGCGGACTGAGCCAGGCAGTTTGTAGGTTCACCGCCACCAGAATGCCGAACCAGACCATCAGGTCGTAACGGTCGAGCCCATGCAGATCGAGTGCCATAACGGTTGGCAGCAAGATCGGCACCACGATCAGCACGATGGGCACCCATTCCAGGGGCCAGCCCAGCAGGAAGATCAGCGCCATTACCAGCAGCAGGATCAGGTAGGGCGACATCTCGATCCCCAAGAGGAGTTCGGTCAGCATCTTCGGTGTGCCAAGTGCGCTGAACTGCGCGCCAAAGAAGTTGGACGCGGCCACCAGGAACATGATCAGCACCGTGATCTCGAGCGCTTTGATCAGGCTGTCAAAGAAGCTGGGGATCGTGAATTTGCGATAGGCCACCGACAGCAGGATCGCACCAAAGGCCCCCATAGCAGCCGCTTCGGCAGGGGTTGCCAGGCCAAGAAGGATCGATCCCAGCGCGAAAGAGATCAGGATCGTGGGCGGCATAAGACCCGCAAAGAACTCATCCCAAAGCGCCGAGAAGTGGAAATCCTTGTCGGCATTGGCGCTGTAGATCGGACGCGACAGGTACCCCAGCAGGCAGATGAAGGCCGCAAAGGTGATTGGCCAAACGCCCAAGTTCCCTGCCGCCAGGTAGATGTGGAACAGGATGGCAATGGGCATCACGATGCGCAGCGCGCTCAGGTTGCGGTAGGCGAGGTAGGCCACGGCGCAGGCCGCAACGAGCACAATCAAGCCCGCGAATGGCACAAGGCCCGCGAACGCCCCGCCGATGGCCAACCCGAAGACCCGGCAGAGCGTTAGAACGCCAAGGCAGATCAACGCAACTTCTGCACCGTAGTATTTCGAGGTGTCCGGCTGATCCGCTTCGTCCAGGACAGGGCCGAGGCTTGGGTTAATCCAGCAGCGGCCCAGCGTGTAGAGTAGGTACAGCGAGGCAAGAAGCGCACCGGGTATGAACGCGCCCCGGAAGAGGTCGAGGGTGGACACTTCCAGCACCGGTCCCATGACGATCAGCATGATCGAGGGGGGGATCAAGATGCCTAGCGTCCCACCGGCAGTGATCGTGCCGGCCGCAAGTTGCACGTTGTAGCCCGAGCGGCTCATCGTCGGCCCGGCCATAATGCCCAGAAGGGTAACCGATGCGCCCACGATGCCCGTCGCCGCCGCAAAGATCGTCGACACGATCAACACGGCGATGAACAATGCCCCGCGAATACGCGCCATGATCATCTGGATCGAGGCAAAGAGCCGCTCCATCAGCCCGGCGGCCTCCATCACGATGCCCATTAGAACGAAAAGTGGCACGGCCATGAGCTGGTCGTTCAGCATGGTGGAGTTGGTGTTGAGCGTCATCAGAAGCGTGGTGAGCTTAAAGTTCGACCCCCAGATGCCGAAGACGAATGCGAGGAAGATCAATGTGAACGAGATCGGGAAGCCGATAAAGATCACAAAGAGCATCGCGCCCAGCATGATCAGGCCGATTGTGGGCTTGTCGAGACCCGGGCGCGCCTTCATCAGTTCGGTGAACCATTCGCCCCCCGGCACCAGATCGGGTGCAAAGATCGCCAAGCTCAGCCAGACGACGGCAATGATGTAGACGGGCAGGGCACGCACAAAGATCCGCTCGCGCTCTTTGCCCATCTTGTGGAAGGCACGGAAGATCTCGGGCAGACCTTGCAGGGCCAAGAGGACACCACCAATCGGCATCGCCAGGCGTGCAGGCCACAGGATCGGCTGCCACGCACTGTCAAGCGCCATACGCTCGCCCGTTTCATAGCTCAGCCACCAAAACTGCGCCGCGACCACGGTGAAAAAGATCATCGACGGGATGAAAAACAGCAGATAGAGAAGCGCGTCGACCGTCGCTTGGGTCTTGTCGGTCCAGTTGCGGTAGAGGAAATCGGCCCGGATATGCACGCCGCGCATCAGGCCATAGCCCGCGCCCGCCATCCACAGGACACCCGCAATCATGCGGCTGAGGTCATAGGCCTGCAAGGTCGGGCCCAGGCCCAGACTGCGTGCCAGCTCTTCAAAGCCCGCATCCTGAAGGATAATGAAGGTGTTTCGCGAAAAGACCTCCCAGACCACGATGGCGATCAACGGGACCATCATTAGCGCGATAAGTTGACCCGCGCGGTGGTTGATGACGTCGATGGCGGCGGTGATGGGCCGCTGCCAGGGGGTCATGTCTTCGGGTGTTTGCCCCGGTGCTTCGGCGCGCCGTTCGGCAATCAATTCATCCGCAATCTCCAGGTCTTCTGGATTTGGTTCATCAGCGGCCATGTGGCGGTCCCTCCCCTGGGCGCGGATTTGATATCCACGTTCTTTTGTTCAAAACGCCATGCCGGTCGGGGCCACTGGCGCTTGGGACAAAAGAACGAACGGGCCCCGTGTGGGGCCCGTTCAGGTCTTGGCTTATTTCAGCGTGTCCGCAAACGCGCGGCCCAGGCCAGCGTTTGAGGTTTGCGCACCGGCCCAGAAGGGAACAGCAACTTCCGCGAAGGCGCGCTGGGATGCCCACACTTCTGCGAAGAACTCGTTCTCGTCTGCGGCGGCTTGCAGGGCTTTCGCCGCAGCGGCCGAATACTCTGTGAAGTAGTCTGCTGGTGTATCTTCCAGGATAACGCCGTGGTTTTCCGTCAGATCTTTCAGCGCCTTACCGTTTTCGTAGATACGGTAGGACATGGACTTCGACAGCGATGCTGTGGCTGCCACTTCCAGGGCTTTCTTCTCAAGATCGGTCAGGCCGTCATAGAAGTCGCCGTTCACATACATGTCGGCGTTCACAACAACTTGGTGCAGACCTTGCAGGTAGTAGTGCTTGAGCACTTTTTGGAAGCCAAAGACCGAGTCAGGCTTCGGGCAGCACCATTCAGCCGCGTCGATTGTGCCTTTTTCCAGGGCAGGCAGGATGTCGCCGCCGCCCATCGCAACGGCAGGCACGCCAACGTCAGCATAGGCCGCGCCAACCATGCCTGGAGGGGCACGGAACCGCATCTGACGGAAGTCGTCCATGGACTTGATCGGCTCTGGGAACCAGCCAAGCGCCTCTGGGCCAACAGGCTGCAGCAAGAAGCCTTTGACGTTCACGCCCATTTCGTCCCACAGGCGGTCATACAGCTCTTTACCGCCGCCGAACTGGAACCAGCTCAGGAACGCGATGTTGTCCATGCCAACACCGGCGCCCGCAACAGGTGCGCCAAAGAGGTTCGCCGCAACGTGCTTACCACCCCAGTAGTGTGTCCAAGCAAAGCCACCTTCGACCAGGCCCGCATCAACCGCGTCCATGATGTCACGTGGTCCAACAACGGCGCCCGCAGGCAGAACTTCGATGGTGAGCGAGCCGTTTGTCAGAGCCGCAACATCATCGCCGAACGCTTTGAGCATCACGACTTCGTCCGCAGTCGTCGGCAGCACCGACTGGATGCGCAGGACCTTTTCGGCCATCGCCGCCGAGGCCATCAGCGCAAGCGCCGTCGCCCCTGCGGTCAGGGTTTTCAAGTTAAACATGGTTCTCCTCCCAATGTTGATTGCCCTCTTGCTCTTCGTCTTGCTGCCGAGGGCGAAGGCCCATCCCCAGTGCAATTCTAGCGTAGGCGCGCAACCGCGCATGCGCCAAGACAAATTCTGTGGTCATCCAGCATCCTCCAAAACAAGGTCACTGGCTTTTTCGCCGATCATGATCGCGGGCGCGTTGGTGTTGCCGCTGGTGATCACCGGCATGATCGAGGCATCCGCCACCCGCAGCCCTTCGATCCCGTGCACGCGCAGGCGCGCATCGACCACGGCCATCGGGTCGGTCCCCATCTTGCAGGTGCCCGTGGGGTGGTAGATCGTGACGGCTGTGCGCCGCGCCCAGTCGAGCGTTGCGTCTTCGTCGTCATAAGCGACATCCGCGCCCGGCGCGTATTCTTCTGTGATGTGGCCTTTGAGCGGCTCAAACTGCGCGATCTTGCGCGCCACTTGGATGCCCTTGACGATGGTGCGGCAGTCCGTGTCCGTCGCCAGGTAGTTGGGATGGATCTTCGGATGATCGTTCATATTCGCCGATGTCAGTTCCAGGTGACCGGCGCTTTCAGGGCGCAACTGCAGAACCGAGGCTGTGAAGGCCGAGAACGGGTGCGGCCCTTCGATGGCATTGTTCGCACTAAAGGGCTGGATATGGAACTGGATGTCCGGCGTTTCCATATGGTCTTCGGTCTTCAGAAACGCCGTGCCTAGGCTCGCAGCCATCGTCATTGGGCCCCGCCCAGTGAGCGCATATTGCATCCCGATCAACGCCTGTTTGAAAAGCGAGTTCGTCTCGATATTGATCGTGCTCAGATCGGTTTTGAAGATGGGCCGCGCCTGCAGGTGGTCTTGCAGGTTCTTGCCAACACCTTTTAGCTCGGTTTGTACCTCGATCCCATGCTGGCGCAATTCATCGCCTGCGCCAATGCCCGACAGCATCAAAATCTGCGGCGAACCGATGGCGCCGGCGCTCAGGATGATATCGCGCCGCGCTTTGATCTCGCGCATCGCCCCGTTGATCTGCGCGCGCACAGCGACGGCGCGCCCGCCTTCGATGATCACTTTTTCGGTTTGGGCGTTTGTCAGGATGCGCAGGTTTGGGCGTCCGCGCGCAGGTTTCAGATAGGCCGCTGCCGACGAGCACCGACGTCCGCCGCGCATGGTCAGCTGGAAATAGCCGACGCCTTCCTGATCATAGCCATTGTAGTCTTCGGTGCGTTTGTAGCCTGCAGCCTCTGCCGCATCGACCCAGGCATCCACGATCTCGCGGCTGAGGCGCGAGTTTTGCACGGACAAAGGCCCATCGGTGCCGCGCAGGTCTGACCCGCCGCCACCTTTCCAGGTCTCGGCGCGTTTGAAGTAGGGCGCGACATCGTCCCAGGACCAGCCGGTGCAGCCCATCTGGGCCCAAGCGTCAAAGTCTTGCGGTTGTCCGCGGACGTAAAGCAGGCCGTTGATCGAACTTGACCCGCCCAGCACCCGCCCGCGCGGCCAGGATATCGCGCGATCTGCGATGCCTGGATCGCTCTCGGTCTTGTACTGCCAGTCCGAATTTGGATTGCCCATTGTCCGGAAGTATCCAACCGGAACATGGATCCACGGATTGCGGTCTTCGGGCCCTGCCTCAAGGAGGGCCACGGTATATCGACCGCTTTCAGACAAGCGAGCGGCGAGCGCACAGCCTGCAGAGCCGGCGCCGACTACGATGAAGTCGACCTCCAAGAATCCTCCCAATGATCAAATAATGAGACTTTTCGCCTCGATTTTTGGTTAATTTCTACGCTACTGTGATTCTCAAAGAAATCCAGAGTTATTTGTGATGGACCAAGACGCCCGTATTCCGACCAATCTGCGCACGCTGATGATCCTAGAGGTGCTGGGGCGCGCAGATCACCCGATGACCGCAACAGAGATCAATGCGCATCTGGGCTTGCCGCGTCAGACGGTGCACCGGCTGTGCGTAACGCTGGAGCGGGCTGGGTTTTTGACACGACCGGGCGGTGGCAAGCTCTATCAGCCTGCGCGGCGGCTGCGCGAGCTTGGCGTGGGTCTTTTGCACAACTCGCGCGGGCATATGGCGCGGCGGCAGATCTTGATGGACGTTGCGCGGGCGTTTCGGGAAACGGTGAACTTTGTCGTGCCGGAAGAAGGCGGAATGAGCTATCTCGACCGGGTGGAAACCGATTGGCCGTTCCGCATTCAGCTTCCCATCGGCTCGAACGTGCCGTTCCACTGCACCGCAAGTGGGAAGTGTTTTATGGCCAGTTTGACGCCAAAGGCGCGCGCGGCGTTTGTGTCTGGGCTGACGCTCCAGCAGCTGACCGCGACGACCCTGACCTCGCAAGAGGATCTGCTGGCCGAGCTCGCGCAGATCGCGCGGCAGGGATACTCGCTGGATGCCGAGGAGTTCATGGACGGCATGGTGGCCGCGGCGGTGCCGGTTTGCGATGGGCAAGGCCGGTTTGTGGCCGCATTGGCCGTACACGGGCCGGTTCAGCGCCTGACCAATGTCGAAGACATCGCGCGCACGGGCGTCTTGCAAGACGCGGCGGCCAAGCTGGGCTCTGCCCTCTTTTCGGACGACGCATAGCAATGTGCCGCGACAGGACACCCGTGGCCCTGGACGCCGAAATCAGAAACCGGCACAGTAGATAGATGAGCCTGCCACCCGGATTCTTGGACGAGTTGCGCACACGCCTGAGCCTTGGTCAGGTCGTCGGGCGCAAGGTCACGTGGGATCAGCGCAAGTCCAATCAGGGTAAGGGCGATCTGTGGGCGCCATGCCCGTTTCACCAGGAAAAAACTGCGTCTTTTCATGTGGATGACCGGAAAGGGTATTACTATTGCTTTGGCTGCCACGCCAAGGGGGACGCAATCAACTTCGTGCGCGAAACCGAGAACGTGTCCTTTATGGAAGCCGTTGAAATCCTGGCAGGCGAAGCCGGCATGCAGGTGCCCGCGCGTGATCCGCAGGCCCAGGCCAAAGCGGATCGGCGCACGCAGCTTGCGCAGGTCATGGACCTGGCCGTGCGGTACTTTCAGCTACAATTGCGGGCCGGTGCGGGGGCAGAGGCGCGGACCTATCTGGCGCAAAAACGCGGGCTGGACGAAGACGCTTGGGCTCGGTGGGAGATCGGTTTTGCGCCAGATGCTTGGCAGGGGCTGTGGGACGCGCTCAAGGACAAGGGCGTTGAGGATCAGTTGATCTTGGATTGCGGTCTTGCCAAGCCAAGCCAGAAGGGCGGCAAGCCTTACGACACCTTCCGGGGCCGGATCATGTTCCCGATCCGGGATGCGCGCGGGCGGGCCATCGCCTTTGGTGGGCGCGCGATGGATCCGGGCGATATGGCGAAGTACCTGAACTCGCCCGAGACGGAACTATTTGACAAGTCGCGCACGCTCTACAACCAGGGGCCCGCGCGCGAAGCGGTGGGCAAGGGGCAGCCCTTGATCGTCGCCGAAGGCTATATGGATGTGATCGCGCTGGGGCAGGCGGGGTTCACTGGGGCCGTGGCGCCGTTGGGCACAGCCGTGACCGAGCATCAACTGGCCATGCTGTGGCGCATCGCGGACGAGCCGATCATTGCGCTGGATGGCGACACGGCGGGCCTGCGCGCAGCGATGCGGGTGATTGATCTGGCGCTGCCGCTTTTGGAGGCCGGGAAATCCTTGCGCTTTGCCCTGATGCCGACGGGGCAGGACCCTGATGACGTGCTCAAGGCACAAGGGCCGGGCGCGATGTCCAGTCTGCTCGACGCCGCGCAGCCTATGGTCAACTTGCTGTGGCAGCGCGAGACTGATGGCAAGAATTTTGACAGCCCCGAACGCAAAGCCGCCCTCGACAAAGCGCTGCGCGAGAAGATCAAGCTGATCAAAGACTCCTCGATCCGCCAGCACTATGGCCAGGCGATCAAGGACCTGCGCTGGCAGCTCTTTCGCCCCGCGCCGCAATCCCGCAAGTCGCGCGATTGGCGCGCGCCGCCCGCAGCCCATGCGACGACCCGTGCCTCTGCGCTGGCGGCGGGGCCGGATCATATCACCGAACAGTTGCGCGAGGCGGTGATTTTGGCCGTGATCCTGCAGCATCCCGACTTGCTGCCGGAATATGAAGCGGGCCTTGAAACCTTGCGCTGTTCCAACGACACCACGGCTGCGATACGCGATGCGGTCCTCGCCTCCGATGGGGCGGACGTGCAGGCCGCCGTCGCCACGCGCATCAGTCCCGAGGGGCTTGAAACTTATCTGGCGGCCTCCCATTTGGCAGTGGTGCCTTGCCTCAAAGACCCAGGCGACCTGGATTTGGCGCGGCTCACCGTTGCAGAAGAGTTGGCCAAGCTGGCCGCCGTTCGCGGGCTGGATGCGGAAATCGCCGAAGCTGAAGAGGATTTGGCCGTCGGTGATGAAGAGGCGCTGACATGGCGTCTGAGACAAGCGGCAGAGGCGATGCGACAAGCGCATGCCCCGCAACAAGAAGACAAGGCAGAGTACGAACTGGGCGAAAACGGTGCCGCCATCAACAGGTCCGAACGCGACGCTTTGGACAATTTGCTGGAATCGATTCGCTTTTCAAAACCGGGGCGCTAAGACCTCAGTGTGAACGAAATCTTGAATAAGAGACTGTAAACCGCTGGTTCATCCGTCCGAATCGGTGAATGATTCGTGAAAGCGAATCAAAACGAATCACTCTCAGTGCGCACGAGGAGAGCTTCATGGCCGCAAAAGATAACGACGAAACAAAGACGGACGATGGCGAGCAGGAAATCTCGCTTGATATGAGTCAAGCCGCCGTCAAGAAGATGATCGGCGAGGCGCGCGAGAAAGGGTACATCACCTACGATCAGCTCAACGCTGTTCTGCCGCCTGACCAAGTGTCCTCCGAACAGATCGAAGATGTCATGTCGATGCTGTCCGAGATGGGCATCAACGTTATCGAAGATGAAGAGGCCGAAGAGGAAGAGGCGAAAGGGTCGACGGACGTTGTCACGACCGAAGGAACGCGCGACCTGACGCTTGGCTCCACCGGCCAAGAAAAGCTGGATCGCACCGATGACCCGGTGCGTATGTACCTGCGCGAAATGGGCTCGGTCGAACTGCTCAGCCGTGAAGGCGAGATTGCGATTGCCAAGCGGATCGAGGCGGGCCGCAACACGATGATCCAAGGGCTCTGCGAAAGCCCGCTGACCTTCCAGGCGATCACCATCTGGCGCGACGAACTTCTGGCCGAAGAGATCCTGCTGCGCGATGTGATCGACCTTGAGGCCACCTTCGGCAACCAGCTTGGCGAGGATGGCGAGGTGCAGGAGCCTGTCATCGACACATCTGGCGCAACCGAGGCGCCGAAGGCCGAGGCCGAGCCAGAGCTTGATGCCGACGGCAATCCAATCGTCAAAGAAGATGACGACGATGACGACGAACAGGCCAACATGTCGCTGGCGGCGATGGAAGCCGCGCTCAAGCCGCAAGTGCTTGAGATGCTTGACCAGATCGCTGAAGATTATGCGGACCTTTCCGAACTCCAAGACAGCCGCATCAGCGCCACGCTGAACGAAGATGGCTCGTTCTCGGAAGGGCAAGAGGCGCATTACCAACAGCTGCGTCAGGAAATTGTGGAACTCGTCAACGAGCTGCACCTGCACAACGCGCGGATCGAGGCGCTGATTGACCAGCTTTATGGGATCAACCGCCGCATCATGCAGATCGACAGCGGTATGGTGAAGCTGGCCGACCAAGCGCGCATCAACCGCCGCGAATTTGTCGACGCCTATCGCGGGCGCGAATTGGACCCCAACTGGCTGACCGAAATGGGCGATAAGCCCGGGCGTGGCTGGCAGATGTTCATCGAACGCTCGACCGACAAAGTCGAAGAATTGCGCGCAGACATGGCGCAAGTTGGTCAGTATGTCGGCCTGGATATCCCCGAATTCCGCCGCATCGTGAACCAGGTCCAAAAGGGCGAAAAAGAAGCGCGGCAAGCCAAGAAAGAGATGGTCGAGGCGAACCTGCGGCTCGTGATCTCCATTGCGAAGAAATACACGAACCGCGGCCTGCAATTCCTTGATCTTATTCAAGAAGGTAACATTGGCCTGATGAAGGCTGTGGATAAGTTCGAGTACCGTCGCGGCTACAAATTCTCCACCTATGCCACATGGTGGATCCGTCAGGCGATCACCCGGTCCATCGCGGATCAGGCGCGCACGATCCGTATCCCGGTCCACATGATCGAGACAATCAACAAGCTGGTGCGCACCGGACGCCAGATGCTGCACGAAATCGGGCGCGAGCCTACACCGGAAGAACTGGCCGAGAAGCTGCAGATGCCGCTCGAAAAAGTGCGCAAGGTGATGAAGATCGCGAAAGAGCCGATCTCGCTTGAGACACCGATTGGCGACGAGGAAGACAGTCAGTTGGGCGATTTCATCGAGGACAAGAACGCGGTTCTGCCCCTCGACAGCGCGATCCAGGAAAACCTCAAAGAGACCACAACGCGTGTTCTGGCCTCGCTCACCCCACGGGAAGAGCGCGTCCTGCGGATGCGCTTTGGCATCGGGATGAACACCGATCACACGCTGGAAGAGGTTGGCCAACAGTTCTCGGTCACCCGCGAACGGATCCGCCAGATCGAGGCCAAGGCCTTGCGCAAACTCAAGCACCCCAGCCGGTCCCGCAAACTGCGCTCCTTCCTAGACCAGTAGGGGCGGGTTATGTCCTGGCTGTCAAACCTTTTTGGTGGCGGTTCTAGCGCCGCCGCCGAAGCAGAGACTGTAGAGCACGAAGGCTTCAAGATCACGCCAACGCCCATCCGCGAGGGCAGTGAATTTCGCATTTGCGCTGTGATCGAAAAAGAGATCGCGGGCGAAGTGAAGACGCATAAGCTGATCCGGGCGGACACGGTCGGCGGGCTTGACGCGGCGCAGACGGCGTCGATCAACAAGGCCAAGCAGTTGATCGACCAAATCGGCGAGCAGTTGTTCTCTTAGACGTGGTCCCATCAAGGCCATTGCGTTGTGATAAAGAGCTAGTAGGCTTAACGGTGCCAAACGTATTGGAGGCACCATGATTGATCCCGCCATTCCCCCCGACACTTTCCGCAATCTTGACGACATGCTAGCCGAGCTTCCGGGCATCATTGATGCGGCCCCGAAAGATGCCGGGCGCGTTGATCTGATCGTGATGCGACCCGAGGAAAACGCCCGCATTCTGCCCGACCGAATTGAGGTGACTGCTGCGCAGGGCCTGCCTGGTGACCATTGGAAGCGCGGCAGCGGTTATGCGCTGGAGGATGGCAGTGGCGATCCAGAGGCGCAGATTTGCATGACGATGTCAGGCATTATGCGCGCCATCGCGCCTGATCCGACCACATGGCCACCTGCGGGCGATAACCTTTTTCTGGATATGGACCTGACGCCTGCCAATATGCCGCCTGGCACGGCCTTTGCGATTGGGTCGGCCGAGTTTGTCGTCACGCCGTTGCCCCATAACGGATGCCAGAAGTTCATTGATCGGTATGGCCGGGACGCGTGCCTTTTCGTCAATACGGGCGTCGGGAAAGAGCATCGCCTGCGCGGCATCTATGCCCGTGTGACGCGCGACGGCAGCATTTCGGTCGGCGATCCTGTGCGCAAACTGCCCTGAACTTGCGCAGTCGCTCTCGCGAAACCGCGCAATGGGTGATATAGTGCACCAAACCATAGGAGAGGTGCGATGCGTATTCTGAAGTGGTTTCTGGGCCTTGTCGCTGTTTTAGCGCTGGTCTTTTTCGCAGGCGGCGCGATCTTACCGCAAGAGGTGATCGTGTCGCGCGCGGTCGAGATCGAAGCGCCCGCCGACAAGATCTTTCCGCATGTCAATTCGCTCAAAGCCGCCGAAAACTGGTCGCCCTGGCTGGGGCGCGACCCCGAGGTCAAGCTGGTCTATAGCGGTCCTGAAAGGGGGACAGGCGCGAAGCTGGAATGGATGTCCGACCACCCGCAAGTGGGCAATGGCGCGCAGGTCATCCGAACTTCGGTGGAAAACGCGAAAGTGGTGACCGATCTGGACTTTGGCGACATGGGCCTGGCCGTGGCCTCGTTCGATCTGGCCGAAGTCGCAGGCAAAACGACGGTTACCTGGGATTTGGTATCGGATATGGGCACAAACCCGGTGGGGCGGTGGATGGGCCTGATGATGGACACTTGGGTGGGGGCCGATTACGAAGCTGGGCTCAGCAACCTCAAAACCCTGGTTGAGACCAATTAACGCGGTTCGCCATCGACCTTTCGCAGAGTTGTCGCAGTGTCGCCGCAAGCGCGGAGCATATATTTAGGTCATGCAATCCGTGAATGACCTGCCCAATGACCTCCAACGCGCCCTTAAAGGGCGGGATGTGATTGTTTTTGATGGGGTCTGCGTTCTGTGTTCAACGTTTTTTCGGTTTGTGCTGCAGCGTGACCGGGCGGAGCGGTTTTTCTTTGTGCGGGCGCAGTCCGACTTGGGACTTGCACTTTACCGCGCGCTGGATCTGCCGACGGATGACTTTGAAACCAACCTGGTGATCACCGATGGGCGGATTTGGCGAAAGCTTGATGCCTTTGCCATGGTGATGCGGCGCATGGGCGCGCCGTGGTCGGTCCTGTCTGCGCTGCGTTGGTTGCCGCGCCCCCTCAAGGACCCGGCCTATCACCTGATTGCGCGCAACCGGTATCGGCTGTTTGGCAAGACAGACACGTGTTTGATGCCGGACGCCGCGCAAATGGCGCGGTTTTTGGACGGTGAAGCGGTGGGGGCGTCGACATGAGCCCGTTTGAATCCGCTTTGGGGACCAGGTTTCACCATCTGATGCCGCAAATCCGGCAGCTCCATGGTGCGCGCACGCGGTGTTGGTCAGGTCAAGTGACGGTCACGGCGGCGCAAGGCCGCTTGGGCCGCTGGGTTGCGCGGCTCGCGGGATTTCCCACGGCCATGGATCGTGGAGAGTTCTCGCTCCGAATAGATACGGACGCAAACGGCACGGAGGTCTGGCGCCGCGCATTTGGATCGCACATCACAACGTCCAGTCTTTGGTGGGACGCATCGGCGGACCTTCTGCGCGAAAAAGTTGGGCTCATCACGTATGTTTTGGTGCCAAGTGTTGTCGAGGATCGCCTGATCCTGGCCGTGACAGACACAAAGCTCTTCGACCGCTGGGCATTGCCGTCATTCCTTGCGCCGGGCAGTCAGGTGAAGATTTGGCAAGATGAGGCAGGACGCTACCGCTTTGATATCTCCGCGGAAGCCAAGCTCACCGGTCCTTTGATCCGCTATCAGGGCTGGTTGCGCCCAGATGAAGCGGGCCGCTTTGGCGCAGCCGCCCAGTAAACTGTCGCACATCCGTCCGTCATGCGGCCCCGACACCAGTTTGACCATTCCGCCACATGTATATGGGGTTCGCGTTTCGCCTCTACCCAAAACCTAGAGGAGCCCCTATAGTCATGGTCAATAGGGGACCAACCCCCACAAACGGCAGGACAGACGAAGAAGGGGAGCACAGCCCATGCGGTGCCCATTTTGCGGAAATATTGACACACAGGTGAAAGACTCGCGCCCGGCGGAGGACCATGTGTCGATCCGGCGGCGGCGGTTTTGCCCGGCCTGTGGCGGGCGGTTCACAACCTATGAACGTGTGCAACTGCGCGACTTAGTCGTGATCAAGACTTCCGGGAAGCGCGAGGATTTCGACCGCGACAAACTGGAGCGTTCGATCCGGATTTCCATGCAGAAGCGCCCGATCGAGCCAGAGCGGATTGATCAAATGATCTCGGGCATCGTGCGTCGTTTGGAAAGCATGGGCGAGACAGACATTGCGTCGAAAACAATCGGCGAGATCGTGATGGAGGCTTTGGCCCGGATCGACACGGTTGCCTATGTGCGGTTTGCCAGTGTTTACAAGAACTTTCAGGCTGCCGACGATTTCGACAAATTCGTCAGTGAGCTACGCCCAGACTCCGCCCCGGAAGAGTGACTTGGACTGCAGCGGACTGCCGGTTCATGGACATGGCCTTGGCGCTTGGGCGTCGTGGGCTTGGCCAAGTCTGGCCTAATCCGGCCGTTGGGTGCGTTTTGGTGCAAGGGGCGCGGGTTGTTGGGCGTGGTTGGACGCAAATCTCCGGTCGTCCCCATGCCGAGCGCGTCGCGCTCAGTCAAGCAGGCGCCGCTGCGGCAGGCGCTACAGCCTATGTCACATTGGAACCTTGCAGCCACCACGGCAAGACGGGACCCTGTGCGGACGCTTTGATAGAGGCGGGTGTGGCACGGGTTCTTTGCGCGTTGGAAGATCCCGACGACCGTGTGTCGGGCCGCGGTTTTGCGCGTCTGCGCGAAGCTGGCGTCGCGGTTGACGTGGGCTTGGGCGCTCAGACGGCCCGCCGCGACCACGCGGGATTTCTGTCGCGCGTGACGCAAGGGCGTCCACAGGTAACCTTGAAGCTGGCCAGTTCGCTGGACGGCCGTATCGCCACAGGCGCGGGGCACAGCCAATGGATCACTGGGCCTGACGCGCGGCGGCAGGTCCACGTCATGCGCGCGCGGCATGACGCGGTGATGGTTGGTGGCGGGACGGCGCGTCTGGATGATCCCGCGTTGACGGCGCGCGGGCTTGGCAGAGTGCGGCAGCCAGTGCGCGTTGTCCTCTCGCGCCGGCTCGACCTTCCCTTGACCGGACAGCTTGCCAAAACGGCCAAAGATGTTCCCGTGTGGCTGTGTCACGGCCACGAAGCTGCGCCGGACCTTGTTGCCGCATGGCAAGGCTTGGGTGCGCAAACCTTTGCCTGCAGCGCCCATGCCGGGCACTTGAACGTGGGTGAGGTTCTACAAACCTTGGGTGCGCAGGGCTTGACGCGGGTCTTGTGCGAAGGCGGCGGCCAATTGGCGGCGTCACTCTTAGACGCCGATCTTGTAGATCAATTCGTGGGTTTCACAGCGGGTTTGGGCATTGGGGCCGAGGGCTTGCCTTCAATCGGTGCGCTGGGCTTGTCGACCTTGGATCAAGCGCAAAGATATGCATTGCAAGACGTGCGCAGGTTAGGCGGTGACGTGATGCACAGTTGGTTGCGCGTGGCGCGGGATTAGCGGCCTCCCGCGGCTCGCTTTTGGCGGGACATGGCCCTGCCAGGACATTTTGAACACTGTTGAAAGCGCCTTCTGCGCGCGGACTTAACGCGCTGTTACGTCTTCGACAACTGCAACGACCCTGTCGACGGATGCCTCGAGCAGTGCTGCGTCCTCGGCTTCGGCCATAACGCGGATCAGCGGTTCGGTCCCGGATTTTCGGATCAGCAGACGGCCCTGTCCCGAGAGCGCGGCCTCCACCTCAGCGATGGTAGATTTGACGGTCTCGTCTTCCAGGGGGACCTGACCTGCCTTGTAGCGCACATTTTTGAGCATCTGCGGCACCGGATCGAAGACATGCATCAGCTCAGAGGCTGGCTTGCCAGAGCGCACCATCTCGGCCAAGAACTGCAGCCCCGCCATCAGACCATCGCCAGTCGTCGCGTAGTCGCTCATGACGATATGACCTGACTGCTCACCACCCAGATTGAACCCGCCGGCCCGCATGCGTTCCACGACATAGCGGTCGCCCACGCCGGTCCGCTCCAACGCGACGCCCTGGCCTTGCAAAAAACGCTCTAGCCCCAGGTTTGACATAACGGTGGCGACAAGCGCGTTGCCACGCAGGCGCTCTTCGATCTTCCAGCGTGCGGCCATCAGGCCCATGAACTGGTCTCCGTCCCCCACGCGCCCTGTTTCATCCAACAGGATCACCCGGTCCGCGTCGCCATCCAGGCAGATGCCCACATCCGCGCCATGCGCCACCACAGCCTCTGCCGCCGTTTGCGGCGCGGTGGAGCCGCAGTTTTTGTTGATGTTCGTGCCATTTGGAGACACGCCGACCGAGATCACCTCGGCACCCAATTCCCACAGTGCTTCGGGCGCCACACTATAGGCCGCGCCATTGGCGCAATCGATCACCACTTTCAGCCCATCCAGCCGCATGGCCTTTGGGAACGAGGACTTGACCCGTTCAATATACCGATGGCGGCCGTCATAGATGTGCTTGGCGCGTCCGATCTCGCTTGCCGGGGCCGGGTCCACGCCCGCTTGCACCATCGCCTCAATCTCGGCCTCCACCTGATCGGAAAGCTTGTAGCCGTCAGGGCCAAAAAACTTGATGCCGTTGTCAACCGCAGGGTTATGGCTGGCAGAAATCATCACGCCCAAATCCGCCCGCATTGAGACTGTGAGCATGCCCACCGCTGGGGTTGGGATGGGGCTGAGGAGTAGAACATTCATGCCGGTCGACGTTAGACCTGCTGTGAGCGCGTTTTCAAACATGTAGCCCGACAGGCGCGTGTCTTTCCCGATGACCACACGGTGCTGCCCATCCGCACGGGTGAAATAGCGCCCCACCGCAGCACCGATACGCAGGGCCATGTCGGCGGTCATGGGATAGGTGTTTGCGGTGCCGCGCACGCCATCGGTTCCAAAGAGTTTATCTGCCATGCGGATCGCCTCCCATTTGAACAGCGCGCCAAAGCGTCAAAGCTTGCCGCGTGTCTGCCACATCATGCACGCGCACCATTTGCACGCCCTGCGCACAGGCGGCAAGGGCAACCGCGATAGAGCCAGGGGCC
This sequence comes from uncultured Aliishimia sp., assembly GCA_963922415.1. Lineage (GTDB taxonomy): Bacteria > Pseudomonadota > Alphaproteobacteria > Rhodobacterales > Rhodobacteraceae > Aliishimia. The sequence continues at coordinate 44,297 of CAWUIP010000009.1, forward strand.
CGTGACTTGGGCTCGGGCGCGTATCCCAGTTTGCCGATAAAACCCTTACGCGAGGCACCCAGTAAGATCGGCACGCCAAGCCCGTGGAAGAGGCTGATATTTTGCAGAAGCGTCAGATTATGTGTGATCGTCTTACCAAACCCAATTCCCGGATCGACCATCATATCGTCGCGAGACAGGCCCAATGCTTCGAGGGCCGCTATGCGGTCCGCCAAGTGGTCGAAGACATCCAGCAGAACGTCAGCATAATGCGGATTGTTTTGCATCGTTTCGGGCGCGCTCTGGCTGTGCATGATGCAAACCGGTATCTGCTCACGCGCGCACAGCGGGCCGAGCGCAAGGTCAAACGTGAAACCAGAGACATCATTGACCAGAGTTGCGCCTGCCTTTCGTGCCGCCAAAGCGACATCGGCCTTGCGCGTGTCGATCGAAATTGGGGCGGTGACCCCGTCGCGACGCAGCGCGGCGATCACTGGCGCAGTGCGCCGAGTTTCTTCTTCGGCGTCGACTTCTAAGGCTCCAGGTCGCGTGCTTTCCCCGCCAATGTCGAGAACGTCAGCCCCGGCGTCCAACATCGCGTTTGCAGACGCAGACGCCGCATCCAAGCTTACGTTATCGCCGCCGTCCGAGAAACTGTCCGGCGTCACGTTCAAAATGCCCATGATCCGAGGTGCGTCGAGGCAAAGCCCTGCGAAGGCGGGGCGTGGTGCCGAAATGCGCTCCCGCAGGTGCTGTGGTACTTGCAGCGCGGACACGACTTCTGGCGCGGCGTGGCGGGAAAGTTTCTCGGCATGGGTGAACCAGCCTTGTCCGCCCGCGACGTCAAAAGCGCCCGGTGGGCGACGCGGGGAAAACTGCACAATGGCACGGTAGTAGACGCTCATGCGGTCAGCAAATCCGCCTTTGCGGGATTGTGTACCACGATCGGGCAGGGAGACGGACCATCCGGTACCGCCGCCCCGACCAAGATCACTTGTTCAGCCTCGAGGATGCTGGCAAGCCAAAGTGTAAGGCCCAAACCATCGTTTGCATCTGCGCTTGGACCGTCAACGGCATCCAAGACGAGCTTAGACGGCGCCCAAAGACAGATTTGATCGTTGCGCATGGCCCAATCCAACTCGGTCCGTGTGGCGACCACCTTGCAGCGCGCGTCGCGCGCCGCGAGAACCCACGCGTTTTGTTCCAGCGACAAAAGATCGATGCGCCGCTGGGCCAAAGGATGTGAAGCCGTCGGACGTGGTAGGTTTTTCGCACCGACGCTAATGATGACGGGCGCGGAGCTCGCCGCCAACTGGTCAAGCCACGTGGCCAGATGCAACGTATCCAACATTTCACTGCTCAGATACAGAATCCGCGGAGGCGCCGTTTCGCTCACAACGTCAGCGCCGGCTGTCGTGTCCTGGGTACGGACAATCTCAACCCCCAATGCGCCGGGACCTCGGTCCAGTTTTTCAATCCGCACAAAGACGCGCACGGCCTGCGGCTCGGCCAAGATCCGGTCGGCCACGCGCTCCGCAAGCGTTTCCAGAAGGTTAAGCCGGTCTTCTGCAAGCTCTGCATCAATTGCTTCGGTGACCTTGTCATAGCTTAAGATCCGGTCCACATCGTCGGCGATGGGGCCCTCAAGCGGCTGCACCTCGACCACGATGTTGAACCGGATGCGCTGGGTCACGCCGCGTTCGGCCTGAAACGCGCCGATCTCCACCTCAACCAGGTAATCGCGGACCGAAATGCGGTCGAGAATGCCGCGCGTTGCCGTTGCGTCTGCGCGCTCGGCCGGGTGAGCAAAGGCCAAGTGGATTTCTGAGGGCATTGTGCGCGTCTCCCAAGGTGCGATGCGCTGCACTACACCACAGCGCGCGCGCTGGAAACCAATGGCAGCGGCGTCCAACGCGCAAAAAGCGCCAATTCAGTTGGATGCTGTACGAAAGTTGTGGCGGTAAAAGATATGGACGCCAATTTGCGCCGTTTGCCGGTAGACAGACGCCCAACTGGGACGCACCGATGTCGTATGATAATGCGTGGCGCCGTTGGTCAGGGGACCGACACGCCCATCGAGCATGGCCCGGGCGACTTTGCCGACACGCTCGTATGACTGGCGTTCGCCAATGTATTCTTCCCGGCCGTCGCACGTGTAGGTGAACTGGCACTGATATTTGCGCCCGGTGCCCTGATGGATCACGCCACAAACACTGTCGGGGAACCGCGCACTCTCGACACGGTTCAGGATCACTTCGGCAACGGCAAACTGGCCCTTGACGGATTCGCCGCGCGCCTCGAAATACAGCGCTTCGGTGAGACAGGCCCAATTCGCATCACCGCGCGCTTTCGGCTGACTGTCGAGCCAAGAGCGTGTGAACCGCACGCCAGAATGGCGCGGTGCCGGTGCTTTGAGTAGGGCATCAATGCGCGCAGGGTTAAGCGAACGCATCCCCTTTTCTTCAACGGCGCGCAACTGCGTCGCGATTGTTTCAGACGCAATGCCAACCGAGGGCAGCCAAAAGGCCACCGCCCATAAAATGGCGCGCAACATCCCCCACATCCCAATCACGTTCTGTTAAAAAAACCTTAGCGGCATTAGCGCGAAAATTGCGTTTGGTCCAGCTTTGCTCCGCTGCCTGTCCACGGGTGATAAGCACTTCAACTCAAAGGGGAAGTTCTGCGCGGCGACATCTTGTAGGTGCTTATACTGGCTCCAGCGAGATCTTGTCGGTGATCGCAAGGCGTGCCGCTGCGAGCCGTGCAACTGGCACGCGAAAAGGTGAACAGGACACATAATCAAATCCGGCCGCACGACAGAACGCAATCGATTCGGGATTGCCCCCATGTTCGCCGCAGATCGACAGAATCACATCAGATTGCGCCGCCCGGCCGCGTTCGGCGCCCAGCCGCAAAAGCTCACCCACGCCTTCCGTGTCCAATGAGTGAAACGGATCTTCGTCATAGACACCTTGGTGCACATACGCGGACATGAACCGGCCCGCATCGTCACGCGACAACCCATAGGCCATCTGCGTGAGGTCATTTGTGCCAAAACTCAAGAAGGCGCAGTGCTGGGCGATCTCGCCCGCGCGTAACGCGGCCCGCGGCGTTTCGACCATGACCCCGAGCCTATAAGCAATATCCACGCCCGTTTCTGTGCGAACGGCCGCTGCGATGCCGTCAATACTGTTGCGTACTAACTCGACTTCGCGCCTGGCCGATACCAACGGGATCATGATTTCTGGGACCACTTTCGCACCACCTTTGCCCGCTGCAACAACAGCTTCAAAGATGGCACGCGCCTGCATTTCATAGATTTCCGGAACGGTAATGCCCAGTCGGACGCCGCGCAGGCCCAACATCGGATTGTGTTCGCGCATCGTGTCAACGCGGCGGATTACATCCGATAAGGGCAGGCCCAAAGCCTCGGCCAAGTCGCGTTGGCCGCTTTTGTCGCTGGGCAAAAATTCGTGCAACGGCGGGTCAAAGAGGCGGATACAAACCGGCCGCCCTTCCATAATCCGGAAGAGACGCGTGAAATCATCGCGTTGCATCGGCAAAAGCCGTTCAAGCACGACGCGCCGGTCGGCAGGATCTTCGGTAAAGATCATCTCGCGCATCACGGTCAGACGTTCGATATCGAAGAACATATGCTCCGTCCGGCAAAGCCCGATGCCTTGCGCGTCGAAGTTGCGGGCGGTCTGGGCGTCATCCGGCGTATCCGCATTGGCCCGAATATCGATGTCGCGCGCTGCATCCGCCCAATCCATCAATTGCTGGAAGGCGTCGTCCAATGCGGCCTCGACCAGGGCAGGGCTGCCCGCCAGGATCTCGCCCGAGGTGCCATCGATTGTGATCGTGTCGCCCGCCTTAAATATCCGACCGCCTTTGGTGATGATCTGCCCGCGGTTGGGCTGAAATTTCAACTCGGTCGCGCCTACGACGCAAGGCAGGCCCATGCCCCGCCCGATCACCGCCGCGTGGCTCGTCACACCACCCTTTTCCGTCAGAACGGCGGCAGCCGCATGCATCCCGCGCACATCCTCAGGAGAGGTTTCGCGGCGCACCAAGATCGCGGGTTCGCCGCGCGCCGCACTGGCCTGCGCATCCGCCGAGCTAAAGACGATCTTGCCCGTGGCCGCACCGGGGCTTGCGGCGATCCCGCGTCCCAGCACATCGCGCGCCGCGTTGGCGTCCACCTGCCGGTGCAAAAGCTCGTTCACAGTCAACGGCGGCACCCGCATCACCGCCTCTTCGTGCGAGATAATCCCATCTTTGGCCAACTCAACCGCGATGCGGATCGTGGCCCGGGCGGAACGCGCAACACGCACGCCGTCCAGAATGTGCACTGTGCCGTTCTCGATCGCGAATTCCACCTGCATCTCTTCGCGCAGCTTGGCGCGCATCAGCCGGGCGTTGGCTTGTAAATCCTTAAAGATGTCCGGCGCCAACTCCTCCAGCGACGGCCCGCGTGGATCGCGCGTCAGATAAAGCGCGCCTGCGCCTTGTTTGAGCGCGTCGCGCCCTTGGCTTTGGCTGAGATACCGCCCCGTGATCTGCGCGAGCCCGGTGTCTGAATTGACCAACTGCAGCACGCCCGAACCGCACTCGCCCTGGCCGAGGCCAAAAACCATCTGTTGGATGACCAAGCCAAGGCCCGCATCTGGCGGCGCGCCCTTGGCCTGGCGCAAAAGTCGGGCCGATGTGCCCTCCCAAGCGCGGGCCATGGATTTTAAGACATCCGACAACTGCCGCGCGGGATCCTGAGGGAACGCTTCCTCGGCTTCTTCCACATAAGCCGAAAGGCTGAATTGCAGCGCCTCCTGGGGGTCCGAGGGCGCGTCATCGAACATATCGGGATCCAACCGCGCCACGTGCACCGCGTAAGACTGCACAAACCGGGTATAGAGACGGGCGGCGGCCTCATCGCCCAACTCATCTTTCAGTCTTTCGAAGCGCGCGTCATTCATGCCGATGTTCAGGATCGCGCCGGGCCCGCCCCAGTCCGGGTCCTCCGAAGAGGGGCGTACGCAGAGCGGTTCATCCGCAGGAAACTGCGACACGATCCGGTCGATATCCGGCATCTCGCCTTGCGCAATGGCCTTAACGGCCGTGAAGGACAGCGCCACCGTGGGCGGCACAGGCAGATCCAGCCGCGACAGCCGCTGCAAACACTTCGCGCGGCCGCCATGTGTGTCGGTCGCAATCGGCGCGGTGGGCGTCACAAGCGTGGTATGCGGGTCGCGATGCATCGGTCTTTCTGCGCTGCGGCATGTCAAGTTTGCCCGCAGAATAGGCAGAAAAATCTGTCACGCAAGCGTTACGTTGCCCGCATGTGGCAATTCAACGCGGGATTGCGCCGCCGGGTGGGACCGCACGAATTTTTGTGACGGGGCGGGGCCTTAGCCGTCGATTTTGGTCAGATCTGCAACACCCAAGCACAGCGTCCGGATGCGCGACAGCAGGTTCAACCGGTTGCGCCGCACGGTTTGGTTGTCTGCATTGATCTTCACCGCCTCAAAGAAGGCATCCATCGGCGCGCGCAGGGCGGCCATGGCTGTCATCGCCGCCGAAAAATCCTCTGCCGCCATTGCAGGCGTGATCTGCACCTCTGCCGCGTCTAGGGCTGCAAAGAGCGCCGTCTCGGCCTCTGTCTCGGCCCATTTCGGGTCCGCGCCATAGGAGTATTCGACCCCATCCGCCTCTTCGGCCTGGGTGAGGATATTGTTGGCGCGCTTGAAGCCCTGGATCAGGTTTTCGCCGTCCTCGGTCTTTAGCGTCTCCGACAGGGCCCGTGCGCGTTTGACGAGGAGCGCAAGATCATCATTGCCCGGCATCGCGAGGCACGCGTCGATGATGTCATGCCGGATGTCCTGATCACGGAGGTAGACCTTGAGGCGGTCGTGGAAGAAGCCCAGCAGATCAACGCTTTGTGCCGCATCGGTGGCTGCGTCAAAGGATGTCTTAAGTCCAAGCGTCAGATCATTCTCCAAGACCAACCGTATCACGCCCAAAGCGGCGCGGCGCAGGGCGAAGGGGTCTTTTGACCCGGTCGGCTTTTCGTCGATGGCCCAGAACCCGGTCAGGGTGTCGATCTTATCGGCGAGTGCTACGGCAACCGAGATGGGGTTGGTGGGCACGTCGTCGGACGGGCCGAGCGGGGAGTAGTGCTCTTGCGCGGCGGCGGCGATGGCCAGGTTTTTCTCGGTCTCGCCGATGTAATAACGGCCCATAAGCCCTTGAAGTTCGGGAAATTCATAGACCATTTCCGAACTGAGGTCGGCCTTCGCCAGACGTGCGGCTTTCTCGGCGTCATCCGCATCCGCCCCGGTGATCGGCGCCAACGCGCGGGCGAGCGCTGCAATGCGGTCGATCCGCTCGGCCTGCGAGCCCAGCTTGTTGTGGAAGGTCACGTTCTGCAACGCATCCGTCCAGACGGACATATCCGAGCGCGCCACGCGCAAGTCGTTCTCCCAGAAGAATTTCGCATCCGCCAGACGCGCCGACAGCACCTTTTCATTGCCCGCCAGGATCGTGGCGCCGTTGTCTGCCGTTTCGCGGTTGGCCACGGTGATAAAGCGCACGATGCGCCCGGTCTTGTCGCGCACCGAGAAGAACTTTTGATGCTCTTTCATCGAGGTTTGCAGCACCTCGGGCGGCAATTCCAGGAACGCGTCGCCAATCGTCCCCATCAGCACGACGGGCCATTCCACAAGGCCCGCGACCTCGGCCAAAAGGCCCTTGTCTTCAACGACTTCCAGGCCAGAGGCGAAGGCAAGATTGGTGGCGTCGTTCCAGATCGCCTCGGCCCGCTCGGCGGCATCCAGCACAACGCAGGCGCGCTTGAGCTTTGCCGCGTAATCCTCGAAAGAAAGGACAGAAAACCGGCCCGGCGCCATAAAGCGGTGGCCTTCGGTCGTGTCACCAAAGGCGATGCCCTCGACCGAGCCCGGCACGACGAAAGTTTCGGCCTCATCGGTCAGAATGCACAGCACCGACTGCAAAGGGCGCACCCAGCGCAGGCTGCTTTCGCCCCAGCGCATGGATTTGGGCCAGGGGAAGGTGCGGATCACGCGTTCCAGCACCTCGGCGATGATCTCTGCAGCCGTGCGGCCCGGCTTTTCGATCACAGCAAAAAGCACGCGGCCCTTCGGCGTTTCGCGCTCTTCCACCTGATCACGGGTCAGGCCTGCGCCGCGCAAAAAGCCCTCAATCGCCTTTTCGGGTGCGTCGGCTTTGGGGCCTTTGCGCTCTTCCCGCACAGTTGGGCTTTCGGCCAAGAGCCCCTCGACCGACAGGGCCAAGCGGCGCGGCGTCGAAAAGGCCCCTGCGCTGGCATAGGTCAACCCGGCCTCCACCAGGCCATCGGTGACCAGCTTTTTGAGATCCTCCGCCGCACGCGTCTGCATCCGCGCGGGGATTTCTTCGGAAAAGAGTTCGATCAAGAGATCAGGCATAGGGGTCACTCCAGGGGTGGGCATTCTTCGCCCACCACCGTTCCGTCATAGGCTTTTTCGCCGCAATCATTCAGTTCGTGCCAGATATAGCCGCGCCCGTCTTGGGTGATGGCCACGATCCGGTCCACGCCGTAGTGGATGTTCTTTTGCCCCAAGAAGGTCAGCGCGGTGCCGTCTTCGATCTCGCCCGCGATGGCTTCGGCGTCAAAGCAGCCGAACCAGTGGGGCGCGTTGCGCGGGGCGGGGGCTTCGACCCCCACATAGGTTTCGGTGAGCATCGCGAGGCTCATTTGGGTCTCAAAGCACGCGCGAAACCGGATGGGAGAGCTGTCCGCGTCGATGGCCTCGAACGCGGAATAGAGGATGGGTTCGGGTTCCTCTGACACGACCGAGACCAGTTCCACATCCGGCGCGTCGCTGTCGCGCACCTCGGTGTAAAAGCCGTAGACTTGCAGGTAGTAAAGCGCGGCCCCCGCGACGAGCGCGGTGATCATGATCGCGATCCCGATAACCTTGCCATTCATCCCGCGTCCCTGCCGAAACAAAGCACATTGCCGTCGAGATCGGTCACTTCAACTTCTTCCATCCCATACCACGTGGTTTCTGGGCCTTTGAACGCCTGGCCCTTGGCGGTCAGGTGCGCGGTCAGGCCGTCCATATCAGCGGCATAGAAATACCCGCGCCAGCCGTCCCAAGCGGCTTCGGGGCCGTCCCACGCGTGCAGGAAAATCTGTGCGCTGCCTGCCCGGAAGATGCCGAAGCCGGGGTCCGGCTCGCCCGCCTCTTGCACCAGATGAAAGCCCAGCACGTCCATGTAGAACGCCTTGGACTTGGCGTAGTCCGTCACCCGCAAAACAGGTGTCGCGTTCTCATAAGTCAGTGTCATGCCGCAGGGCTCCACCCGCCGACGGGCGTTTGAACGAAGGCATCTGCGCATTTCTTGGCCAGGGCTCGGACGCGGCCGATATAGGCCTGGCGTTCGGTGACCGAGATTACGCCGCGCGCGTCCAGAAGGTTAAAGATATGGCTGGCCTTGATACATTGGTCATAGGCCGGGTGCGCCATAATGATCCGCTTGCCGGTCTTTGGGTCCTCGGCCTCTTGCGCAAGGATCGTTTCGCATTCGGCTTCGGCCTCTTCGAAGTGGCGCAGTAGGACCTCGGTGTTGGCCACGTCGAAGTTCCAGCGTGCGTATTCCTCTTCGGTCTGCTTGAAGATGTCGCCATAGCTGAGCGCGATGGGCGTCTGCGGGTCGTTGAAGGGCATGTCCATCACGTGGTCCACGCCCAGCACATACATCGCCAAGCGTTCGAGCCCATAGGTCAGCTCACCTGAGACGGGATGGCAATCATGGCCGCCAACCTGTTGGAAATACGTGAATTGTGAGACTTCCATACCGTCGCACCACACTTCCCAACCCAGGCCCCAAGCGCCCAGCGTCGGGCTTTCCCAGTCATCTTCAACAAAGCGGATGTCATGCAGCGCCATATCGATGCCGATCGCCTCCAGCGAGCCTAGGTAAAGGTCTTGCAGGTCGGGGGGGCTGGGTTTGATCAGCACCTGATACTGGTAGTAGTGCTGCAGCCGGTTCGGGTTCTCACCATAGCGCCCATCGGTCGGGCGTCGCGAGGGTTGCACATAGGCTGCCGCCCAGGGCCGCGTGCCCAAGGACCGCAGCGTGGTTGCCGGGTGAAACGTGCCTGCCCCCACTTCCATGTCGTAAGGTTGCAGCACCGCGCAGCCCTTGCCGGCCCAATAGCTCTGCAAGCGCAGGATAATCTCTTGGAAAGAGCGGGGGGCGGCGTCTGTCATGGAAGGGCTCCTTACCCGTGCCAAATCGCGCATCTACTAGGCGCTGCGGTCCCTCGGGTCAATTGTCGGTCTGTGCGGTGCTTTGCCCCTTCTTTGCCCCATAGCCAATTGCTCCAAAATCTGGTTATGTCTTCGCCAGATCAACACAGGCACGTAAGACTGGGGGCAATCGAGGATGCGAAAGGCGCATGTTTGGGGGATGACCTTTGTGGCATCGCTCTTTTTGGCGGTGGCGGCGTGGGCGCAGTCTGCTGAAGACATTGTCTGGGTGCAGATCGAAGCGCGCCCATCGCTGAACACGGCGTTGGATCGGGCGCAAGCCTATGCGCAGACACTTGAAGACGTGAACGGCTTTGCTCTGACCAACGGGTGGTACGGCATCGCGTTGGGCCCGTACCGACGCGCGGATGCAGAGCAAGTCTTGTCAGTCTACCGCGCGGATGGATTGATCCCGTCCGACAGCTATATCTCGGCCAGCCAGCGTTATGTTGAGCAGTTTTGGCCGGCGGGTGCGAATGTTCTGAACCGCAGCGCTGTGCTGAACGCGCCGCAAAGCACAGTGGAAACGCTGGCGTCGCAGCCGGACGCTGTGACGGAAGACGTTGAAGTCGTTGACGAAACACCGCGTGAAGCGCGGCAAAGCGAACGGCTTTTGACGCGGGAGGAGCGGGACGCTCTGCAGATCGCGTTGCGGTGGGCGGGCTTTTACAATGCCGCAATTGACGGCGCTTTCGGCCCGGGCACCCGCCGTGCGATGTCCGACTGGCAGCGCGCGCAAGGCCTTGAGCCCACCGGTGTGCTCACAACCCGCCAACGCGCACAGCTCTTGGGTCAGTACAATGCCATTCTGGATGGGATGAACCTGCAACGCGTGGCCGATACCGAAGCAGGTATCGAGATGCTGATCCCGACAGGTGTGGTTGCCATGTCGGGCCGCGAGTATCCCTTCGTCACGTTTGACGCAACTGGCGACCTACCAGTGCAAGTTCTTATGATCAGTCAGGCTGGCGATCAAACCCGTCTGTTTGGTCTCTACGACATCATGCAAACCCTTGAAATCGTTCCGCTGGACGGGCGGCGCGAGCGGCGGCAGGCGTCTTTTCTGTTAATCGGCGAGAATGACAAGATCGTCAGCCATACCGAGGTCGAGTTGCAGGGCGGCGAGATCAAAGGGTTCACTCTCGTGTGGCCCGCTGGCGATGAGGCGCGGCGCACCCGCGTCCTAGAAGAGATGCGCGCGAGTTTTCAGCGCCTTGAGGGGGCGTTGACTGCGGAATGGAGCACAGACGCCCAAGACGTCGACTTGGTGTCGGGCCTACAAGTGCGCAAGCCCCGCCTGTCTCGTTCCGGCTTTTTCGTAGATGGCGCGGGTACGGTTTTGACCACAATCGAAGCCGTGGACAGTTGCACGCGCGTCACGGTGGATGAGACAACAAATGCGACTTTGGCGGTGGCCAATGCGGCGCTGGGATTGGCCGTGCTGACGCCCGAGACCCCGCTTGCGCCGCGCGCGTTCGCAGCCTTCGCTGCGGGTGCGCCGCGCTTGCAATCGGAGGCCGTGGCGGCTGGATTCTCCTTTGAAGGCACCTTGGGCGCGCCCACGATCACCTACGGTCAGGTTGCGGATTTACGCGGCCTTGGAGGCGAGACAGAGATCACCCGGCTGCAGATTAACACGCTTGACGGCGATGCAGGTGGTCCCGTCTTTGATGAAGCCGGTGCGGTTGTGGGGATGATCTTACCGCGCACCGCCGTCGTGCGCCAACTGCCACAAGATGTTCGGTTTGCAATCAACCACGAAGCACTTGTTGGTCTCTTGACAGAAGCTGGGCGTAGCCCGTCTGCCCAGACAACTGCCGCAGCCATGGCACCAGAAGACATCACGAGCCGCGCGCGCGATATGACCGTTCTGGTCAGTTGTTGGGATTAGAGACGCGGCTAGCTTTCGGCACCGTCTTCGGCCTCGGGGTCGATCATAAAAGGCTGCAATGCGGTCATCTGCCAGAACAAAAACGCCATGAGCGCAATGGGGAAGCCAAAGGTCTCGACGGACACCCACACGTCGTTCGACATCGTGCGCCACACAAATTCATTAGCGACAGCAAGCGCCGCGAAGGCCGCGCAAAGCCGCCGGGTGAGGATCATCCAACCTTCGGCCTTCATGGGGATCAAGTCTGCCATGATGAACTCAAGCCAGCTTTCTTTGCGCAAAAGGCCGATGCCCAGCAGCC
>CAWUIP010000010.1:0-52650 GCA_963922415.1 uncultured Aliishimia sp.
TCTCGAACGTGGGGCTCTTGGGGACGGGCCAAAAGTCGATGGTGCCCTGTACGCCATTGGGCAGCCTCATGATGCTGCGCGATCATCATGGCAGTCTCAGCGGCATGAACGCCGTCGTGGTCGGGCGCTCGAACATTGTCGGCAAACCGATGGCGCAGCTTTTGCTGAAAGACAGTTGCACCGTCACCATTGCGCATTCGCGAACAAAGGATTTGCCAGCGGTTGTGCGCGGCGCTGATATCGTTGTCGCCGCTGTGGGACGGCCTGAGATGGTGGTCGGCGATTGGATCAAGCCCGGGGCCACGGTGATTGATGTGGGCATCAACCGGATCGATAAGCCCGAAGGTGGCACGCGTTTGGTTGGCGACTGCCACTATCAAAGCTGCGCGGCCGTGGCAGGGGCCATCACGCCAGTTCCGGGCGGCGTGGGGCCCATGACGATCGCCTGCCTCTTAGCCAACACAGTCACGGCCTGCTGTCGTGCCAATGGCCTGGCAGAGCCGGAAGGGCTGACGGCTTAAAGCTTAAATGCAGGGGTTCAGCCATTTGCGCGATTTCCCCGATTTCGCGCCTGACCCTGGGTGGGTGCGAAGCGCCCTCCCGTGGGGAGGGTCGGGCGCCGCCCGGCTGTGCCGGGCGTTTCTTGAAATGCTGGTACCTGCGGAACGTTAGAAAGCGGACTTAAGCTCCTGGCACCGGCATCAACGATCCTTGTAACGCTGCAATCTGCTTTGCCTCCGCCCCATCCGCCAGCACAAACACATCTGCCGCAACCACGATCAGCCGGCGCCCCGGTTTCATGATACGCCCACGGGCTTCGATAGCCTCGCCAAGACCGGGCGCAAGGAAGTTGATCTTCATCTCGATCGTCACGACCTCTTGGTCCTCCGGAACGCTTGTCAGCCCGGCATACCCGGCGGCCGAGTCGCCAAGCGCAAAGACAAGTCCGCCATGGGCGAGCCCCTGTTGCTGCTTCACCCCTGGCCCAAGCGGTGCCCGGATCACGACGTCTCCGGGCGCGACGCGGGTCAGGTGCGCCCCAAACGTGGACATCAGGCTTTGTTTGCCAAAGCTGGCGGCGATACGGCCTTGCAAATCACTCATGAGGCAACGGCCCGCGGCATCGGCACAGCAAGGGCTTGCCGCCCCGTCAGGATCGCTTGCGCCCCATCGCCAAAGAGTGGCGCAAAGGCCGGATCGTGGCTGCCCAGCCCGCCCGTATAGGTGCCGTAGGATGGTAAAATCAGCCGATTGCCGTCGCACAAAAACGCAGGACGCGTGATCGTTTTGGCGCGCGTGCGCACATGGGCTTTGGGGTGATAATGCCCCGACACCTCGCCGCACGCGCCGGGAACGGCGATGTGCCGGAAGGTCAGCGGCCCTTGAACATGTTCGGCGAGATGCGTTCCACCCAGATCCACTGGGCCGGGGTCGTGATTGCCTTCAATCCACATCCAGCTGCGCCCAGCCTGCAGCCGCGCGATCTGCAACCGCGCGTCCTCGGGCAGCGACAGGGCTGCATCAAGGTCATCAAAACTGTCGCCCAGGCAAATCACCGTGCTTGCATCCGTCGCCTCAAGATCAGCGCTCAGCCGGTCCAGAGTATCGCGCGTCTCGTAGGGCGGGAGCATGCTCCCCCCGCGTCGCGCCAACCGATCTGCCTTGCCCAGATGCAAGTCCGAGACACATAAAAGTCCCGCGTCGCGCCAAAAAAGCGCGCCCGAGGGCAAGGCGGTCAGATCTGCGCCCACCAAAGTGATCTCGTGTCCGTTCATGATTTGTTCATCGCGCAGTTTGCGTGCTAGATCAATAGGGCACGCGCCATACGGGCTTCACGGTCTGCTCGGTCACGCCAGCGCCTTCCAGCACCCGCGCCGCCTCTTCGGCAAGCAGCCTCTCCTCGGCCAAGCCTTTGATCGGCACACGGCCTGGCTCAAGGAAAAGTGGCGCGGCGAGGGGGGTGATCCGCCCAGGTTGGATATGGTCGATACGCCCTTGTGTCCGCCGCACCATCTCTTCGATGCGTCCAAAGTCCACCAGCCCGCGCATCGCCTCTTCCCGGGTGATTTGCATCATCAAGTGATCGGGGTCGTATTTGAGCAGCGTGTCGTAGAGGATGTCCGAACTAAAGGTCGCCTGCCGCCCGGACTTCTTGGCTTGCGGCGTGTTGCGCTCGATCAGGCCCGCGATCGTGGCTGAGGCACGGAATGTCCGCTTCATCACCGCGTTGCCAGCCAGCCATTTGTCGAGCCCATCGCGCAACGCGTCGATGTCAAAGAGCGGAGCGGGGTCGGGCACCCCATCAAGGCCCCAGATCAGCGTTGCGTAATCGGTCGAGACGAAGCCCAAGGGATTAAGCCCTTCTTCCTCGAGCCGTTTTGAGACCAAAAGCCCCAGCGTTTGCTGCGCATTGCGGCCTGCGAACCCATAGATCACGGTGTTTTCGCGCCCGTCATGGGGGAAGCTTTCCACCAGCAGCCGTCCGTGTTCGGGCAATTTCGATAGCTTGCGGTGCAGAGCCAGCCAGTCGGCGGTGTGGGGCGGCAGGTCGGGCCAGGTGTCCTGACGGAACATTTCCAAGATCCGGTGGCTAAGCTGTGTCGAGGTTGCGAATTTCGTGCCCATGAAGGTGGCGATCTTGGGCTTTCTGTCGGCGCGGCGCGTCACCTCGACCGTCATTTGGTTCAGCCCTTCATAGCGCACGATCTGCCCCCCAATCAGGAAGGTATCGCCGGGGGTGAGCGACGCGGCAAAGCCTTCTTCGATCTCACCCAACGGCTTGCCGCCGCGTGACCGCTTTAGGCGGACCTTTAGTGTGTCGGTGTCTTGGATCGTGCCGATATTCATGCGGATGCGTTGGGCGGCGCGGGGGTCTCGCAAGTGCCAGCGCCCGTCTGGTGCTTGTTTAAGCCGCTGCCACTTATCATAGGCCCGCAGCGCGTAGCCGCCCGTGGCGCAGAAATCGAGGCAGGCGTCAAACTCGGGCCGTGTGAGGTCCGCAAAAGCGCCCGTCGTGATCGTCTGCGCGTAGAGCGCATCGGCGTCGAACGGTCCGGCGGCGGCTGCGATCAGGATATGTTGGCAAAGCACATCGCGGGGGCCGCGTCCGCGCGCATCGCCGTCCAGGGTATGGGCCTTGACGGCCTCCAGGGCCGCGACGCATTCGACCACCTCGAACCGGTTGGCGGGCACCAAAAGCGCCTTAGAGGGCGCGTTGTAGCGGTGATTGGCGCGGCCAATGCGCTGGACCAGGCGTTTGACGTTTTTGGGTGCGCCGATTTGGATGACAAGGTCCACATCGCCCCAGTCAATGCCCAGATCCAGGCTGCCGGTGCAGACGATGGCGCGCAACTCGCCGCGCACCATGGCTTGCTCAACCCTGTCGCGCTGGTTTCGGTCGAGCGATCCGTGATGGATGCCGATGGGCAGCGCCTCGTCATTGGCGAGCCACAGGTTGTGAAAGAACAACTCTGCTTGCGCGCGGGTGTTGTGGAAGATCAGCGTGGTTCTGTGGCGTTTGACTTCTTCTAGGACGGCGGGGATTGCGTAAGCCGCACCGCCACCGGCCCAAGGGGGGGCTTCGGCCGTTTCGAGCATGGCGATGTCAGGGGCAGGGCCGGGATCTGCCGTCAGGATTTCGCATGGATCCGGGTGCCGCGCCAAAAGATGCGCGATGGTGCTCGGGTCTTCGACTGTGGCCGAGAGGCCCACGCGGCGCAACTGGGGCACCATGCCCTCCAGAGCCGCGAGCGCGAGGAAAAGCTGATCGCCGCGCTTGCTTTCGGCGAGTGCATGGATCTCGTCGATGATGATCCGCTGCAGCCCGGCGAACATGCGCGGCGCGTCTTCATAGGATGTCAGCAGCGCCAGGCTCTCTGGGGTGGTCAGCAGAATATGCGGCGGATCGGCGCGTTGACGCTTTTTTTGCGTGGCGGAGGTGTCGCCGGTGCGATCCTCGATCCGGATGGGCAGGCCCATTTCGTCCACTGGTCGGCGCAGGTTGCGTTTGATGTCCGCGGCCAGCGCCTTGAGCGGTGACACGTAAAGCGTATGGAGGCCTGTGTGCTGACGGCTGGCGAGGTCTGCCAAGGTCGGCAAAAATCCGGCCATCGTCTTACCGCCACCCGTGGGCGCAATCAGCAGAAGGGCGGGGGCGTCGGCGCGATCGGCCATAGCACGCTGGTGGGGATGAATTGACCAGCCTTGGCCGTCAAACCAGTCCGTGATGATCTGGGGCAGTTCCATAGACTGCACTCTAAGTCGCCGGTGCGGCACGTCACCTGGGCGCACCCGAATTTTTGAAAAATTCGGGGCCTGATCCTTTCAAAGGATTAGATTCCACTATTTGACGATGTGTTCGTCTTTCACGAACATGTTCGCCCAGGCCCGGTCCAGCAGATCCGGGCGCATCTGGTAGGGGATGCCTTCGAAGTCGCAAATCGACTTGATCTGGTCGATCAAGAAGTTGGGTTGATAGTTCGCGTATACATTGTTGATGGTCGGGTACTTGACCTTCAAAAGGTGCACCAGGCTCGCCTCATCCAGCGGCACGCCTTTCTTGCGCGCCACAAGGGCGAAGATCTTCAGGAAGTTCTCCTGGTCAGGACCGTCGATTTTGATCTTGAAGAAGATCCGGCGCAGGGCCGCTTGGTCAAAGATCTCGTTGGGGTGGAAGTTGGTGGAAAAGATCACCAGCGTGTCGAAGGGCACTTCGAATTTCTCGCCCGATTGGAGCGCCAAGATGTCTTTGCTTTCCTCCAGCGGAACAATCCAGCGGTTCACAAGCGCCTGCGGCGGCTCTGCCTGACGGCCAAGGTCGTCCACGATGAAGATGCCGCCGGTCGACTTCAACTGCAGTGGCGCCTGATAGGTCCGCGCCGTGGGGTTATAGACCAAATCCAGCATATCCAGCGACAGTTCACCGCCTGTGATCACGGTCGGGCGATCGCAGCGGACATAACGCGTGTCAAACCGGTTGCCGGTGCGGCGCAGTGAGTTTGGATCATCCATTTGCTCTTCTGCGGCTGAGTGCACAATCGGGTCATAGACCGTGATCACCTGGCCTGCGAACTCTATCGCGCGCGGCACAAAGACCTTATCGCCCATCGCGTCGCGGATCCCGTTCGAGATCGAGGATTTCCCGTTGCCGGGGGGGCCATACATCAGGATCGACCGCCCCGATCCGACAGCGGGGCCCAAGTGGTCCAACAAGCTATCGGGCAGGATCAGATGGCCCATTGCATCGGTCAATTGCTGCCGCGTGATCTGAACGTTTCGGATCGACTGCCGCTTCACCTGTTCGCGGTAAACCGACAAGGGCACCGGCATCGCACCAAAGTATTCCGACTGCGCCAAGGCGTCCAAGGCGCGGGCCTTGCCATTATCCGTAAGCTGATAGCCCATTTCATTGCCCGCCGAGGCTGACAGGGTCCCGGTCGCCTCGATCAGCTTTTGATCCCGACCCAGGTCCACCAGCTCTTGCGTGACGGGCACCGGCAGACAAATCGCGCGGCTGAGTTCTGTCACAAGGTCTAAGTTCTTGCGGAACATCGTCTTTAAAAGGATGTCGCGCATCATGACGATGGGCAGCTTCATCTCCTCGATCCGTTTTGGAGCGGGAGGAGCCAGAACGTTGGTCGTTTGCATATTCATGGGTGTGCCTGCGAATGCCGTATTTGTGCGCCGGGGGCGCGCCGATCACTGTTGGTCGAGGGATCGCATAGGAAAGTGGTTCAAATATGGCGCGCGGCGGGCGTGCTTGATGAAGACTTAAAGCACGATGGATACAAGGCTTTGCCCCACGGCACCTTCAATCATGTAAAGTGCCAGGGTCCCGCCTAAGGCTAGGCCCATCGGGAAGTCTTTTGCCTTGGTCCAGCTTTCCCAATGCGGCGTGATGCGGGGCAGAGGGGTCAGACGGGCCACACGGTGTGTGGCGACCGCGGCCAGCATCGTGGCGGCAAAGAGGATCATAATATGCGCCGCATCCCCGGCCGCGATATAGGGCGCTGCGGCGGCTGCAAATTTCGCGTCGCCAGCGCCCACAGCACCAATGGCGTTCAGCACAAAACCGATGACGAGAACGCCGACCAGTTGCGCCAAGCGCCACAGATACGTTTCAAACGGCAGAACAAACAGACCGACGACGACAAACACGATCCCAAGCGCCATCACCGCTTGGTTGGTGATGCGCATCTCGCGCAGGTCGGTGAACGCCACATAGAGGCAGATGGGCAGCACAAAGGGCAGAAAAACCCAAGCCTCTATCTGGCCAATCGCCACGCTCGGCCTCAGGCCGCCTCGAGCGCCCTGAGAGCGCGAACTGCTTTTTCAAAGTGCTGCGGATGCGTGTCGATGGCTTCGCGCAACAGGGTTTTGCCAGTCTCGACATCGCCCTGTTTAATGGCCGAAAGCGCAGCGGTGTGCAGAAGATGCGCGCGCTCGGTTTGATCCATCGAGACCACAGGCATCTCATAGTTGCGCTGTGCGGACCGCGCGAGAACTAGGTTGTTTTTGGCCGTGAAGAGCTTTGGATCGGCCCGGATGGCGTCTGCAAAGAGCAACTCGGCGTCAGAATAGTCGCCACGGGTCAGCTTCGAATAGCCCCAGTTGTTCAACACGCTCGCCGGCCGCGTCGTCAGGCCAACCGCGGTCTCGTAAAAGCTGTCGGCTTTTTCCCACTGCTGTTTGCTGTCGGCAATCATCGCTTCCAGGCGATAGCGCTTAAATGTTTCATGCGTCGGGGGAACCGTGTTCAGGACACCTTCTGCACTGTCCCAATCGCCGGAACGGATCAGCGCATCTGCGAAGTCGACCTTATCGTCCTTGGTCGCCTCGTCCATCTGGGCAACTTTTTTCCACTGGGTCGCGGCTTCGCGGTTGCGCTTGGCCTTGATCAATGACTTTGCCAGCCCCCGCTGCACATCGATCCGGTCCGGGTTCTCTTTGGCCGTACGTTTGAAGTACGTTACGGCCTCGTCCGGATCGGCTACTGTCAGCATCACGTCGTTGAGATTTGACTCGTCGATCACGTTCACATCTTGAAACGCCCGTTCAACGGATTGGTCGCCCTCACCGCACGCGCTTAAGATCAAAACGCCGCAAAGGGCGCTGGAGACTAAAATGGGTCGGCGCATGTATCTGCGTCCTTTTTTCTGCTCTTGCCTCAGTTACAGCGTTTCGCGGATAACGTAGTTGCCCGCGCCGCGCCGCACCAACTTGTAGTCGTTGTCGTTTTCCTCTGTTATATCAGAGTTTTCTGTTTTTGACAGCGCCAATCTCAGGTTGTCCCGGATCTCGTCTGTATTGCCGTTGTCGAGCGCATAGGCCTTGCGGAAAATGCCAGCTGCTTCCGCATCGCGGCCTTGCTCCATCAGGACAACGCCCAAATTGTTGTAAAGTTCAGGCCAGTCACCTTCCTTTTCGACGGCCAAACGGAGCATGTCTTCGGCCTGACCTAAGCGCCCCAGTCCCAAGTTTGCGGTGCCAAGGCCTAGGAGGATCTCGGCATCTGTCTCGCCGCGCTCCAGAGCGGCACGTGAAAAGGCCCGCAGCGCCAACTCATGTTCGCCAGCGCTAATCAGCCGATGTCCAACTGTGATGCCATCTTCGGCTTCAGACTTAGGGTCAATGCCCGGCGCGAATAGGTTGCCGTCCTCGACATTTGCCGTTTGCGCGCACCCGGTCGCAAGCATTAGCCCCATAAAGGCCAATGCACGCCAACCGCGCGCATATCCGCCGAAACCTGTCATGACACTGCCTGTGATCGTGCTCGTTTTTTTCTACTTGGACCAAGCTTTGTGAAAAAAGCAAAGAAAAACCGCCCTCGAGAGAGCGGTTTTTCCTACTCGTGACCTGGGGGACTCGTTACGCGCTCACATTTTCCCGAGCTGTGTAATCCCGTGAACGGACGGGCCCACAAGAATAACCAAGAGCGGCGGCACGGTCAGCATCATCGTTGCCAGCGTCATCTTTGTTGGAAGTTTGTTGGCGGCCTCTTCGGCGCGCATCACGCGCTTGTCGCGCATTTCAGACGCGTAGACTCGCAGCGCGTCCGAGATCGAGGTCCCGAAGCTCTGCGATTGGACCAGAACTGTCACAAAGGACGAGACGTCCTGCACGCCGCAGCGTTCGCCCATGTCTTGCAACACAGTTGGTTTGTCCTTGCCCGCTTTCATCTCGTAGCTGACGATTTCATATTCGTCCGCTAGCGCTGGGCACGAGGCGCGCAATTCAGAGGCCACTTTTGTGATCGCTTGGTCCATGGATTGGCCGGCTTCCACGCAGACCAGCATCATATCGAGACTGTCGGGGAAACCTTGTGTGATCGCTTCTTGACGCTCTTGCACACGCTTGGTGATCCAATACTTGGGCAAGTAATAGCCCGCGCCGCCTGGGCCCAAGACGTACATCATCAATTGCTGCGTTGTCGGCTCGGCATCGCCAAAGAGGAAGGTGATGTAGGCCAGACCCAGTATGATGCCTACGATGCCCAGCACAAACTGCGCAGCGTGGTAAAGCCGAACTGCATCCTTCGACCGGTATCCGGCCTGGCGCATTGTCAGTTGCAGCTTGGAAAGTTGCGCAACGTCTTCGGGTTCCAGAAACTTTGAGAAACGCTCAAGTTGCTCGTTGCGGCCGCCCTGGCGCAAACGCTCTTTCTGGCCAGGCGTCGTGGTGCCAGCCTGAGCATTCTTTTTCAGCTTCTCAAGCGGGTCTTCCGGTTGTGCCAGCATCATCGAGATCGTGATAGCGACAATCACAAGCCCAAGAACGCCGACCAGGATCACCGGGCCGAGTGGGCCTAGAAGGTCCACCAGCATGTCATTGATTGGTTGCAGAAATCCCATCAATCGAACCCTTTACACTTTAATATTCGTCAACACGCGCATCACGTAGAGGTTCAGCGCCAACATGATGCCCACAAAGAAACAGGCCGGAATGAAGAGGGCGTTATCGCGCACCTCGTCGTAGTAATGCGGATCAGACACGTTGATCACAATCAGCGCCAGGATCGGGAAGCCTGACAGGAACTTGCCGGACCATTGTGCTTCGGCCGTGATCGCTTTGACGCGGCGGAACAGCCGGAAGCGCGCACGGATCACCTTGGACAGGCCCGCAAGGATCTCGGCCAAGTTACCACCGGATTGCTGTTGGATCGTCACGGCGACCGCAAGAAAGCGTAAATCTTGCATATCCAGCCGCTCGGCCATGTCTTTGAGCGCTTCACCAACTTCGCGGCCATAGGCGCTTTCGTCTGCAATCACGCCAAATTCAGAGGCGAGCGGGTCGGACACTTCTTTGGACACAATAGAGATGGCCGACGAGAACGGGTGTCCCACGCGGAGCGACCGGACCATCAGTTCAATCGCGTCGGGGAGTTGTTCTTCCAACATGCCCATGCGCTTGTTGGCCTTGGACGAAACCCAGAAATAGACGCCGCCAATGCCGATACCGATGGCCATCAAGATGCGCACGGGCACATCTGTTTCGGTGCCAAACGAGAGGCCCGCAAAGGCCATCACCGACACGCCCGCCATGATCATGATCAACTGCTTTGGCGTAAACGCGATGGCCGCCTTTTGCGCCTTATCGGCCAGCAGAGAATACAGCGGGATCGAACGCGCCTTCATATGCTGCTGCATTTCTTTGCGCAGCTTTTCAAGGACTTCGTCGCGGGAACTGCCCTTGTTCAGCATCTCCAACCGGCGATTCACCCGGCTGTTGAGACTGATCGATTTCCCGAAGGCGACCAGATAGATCCCTTCGACAATCACAAGGACCCCAATGAAGATCAGACCGTAGATAATTGGTTCAGCGCTCATGGCGTGTGCCTTCCCCTACTGAGCCGCGACGGGTTCATAGATGCTGGTGGGCAAGTCGTACCCCCAGAGCCGGAACCGTTCGGAAAAATGAGACCGCACCCCAGTGGCGGTAAAATGGCCGATAATTTTGTTGTCCGGCGTGAGGCCCACACGCTGGAAGCGGAACACTTCCTGCATCGAGATCACGTCGCCCTCCATCCCGGTAATCTCGGTGATGGATGTCATCCGACGCGAGCCGTCCTGCAAACGCGACGCCTGCACCAGAAGGTTCACAGCCGAAGAGATCTGGCTGCGGACCGCTTTGATGGGCATTTCGACACCCGCCATCGCGATCATGTTTTCCAAACGGCTGATCCCGTCGCGGGCGGAGTTGGCGTGAATTGTGGTCATCGAGCCGTCGTGGCCGGTGTTCATGGCCTGAAGCATGTCGATCACTTCCTCGCCACGCGTCTCACCCACGATGATCCGGTCAGGCCGCATCCGCAGGGCGTTTTTCAGACAGTCGCGCGGGGACACTTCGCCCTTGCCTTCCACGTTGGCGGGGCGGCTTTCCATGCGGCCCACATGGGTCTGCTGAAGCTGAAGTTCCGCTGTATCCTCGATCGTCAGGATCCGTTCGGCATTGTCGATAAAGGAGGACAGCGCATTCAACGTTGTGGTTTTGCCCGAGCCCGTACCGCCCGACACGATCACGTTTAGACGTGTCGCAACGGCGGCTTGCAAATAGGCGGCCATCTCTTCGGTGAAGGCGCCGAAGTTCACCAGGTCATCAATGCCCAGCTTGTCCTTTTTGAACTTACGGATGGAGACCAGCGAGCCGTCGACCGCAATCGGCGGAACCATGGCGTTAAAACGCGATCCATCCTTTAGACGGGCGTCCACATATGGGTTCGATTCATCGACACGCCGACCGACCGCCGACACGATCTTGTCGATGATCCGCAGCAAGTGCTTTTCGTCTTTGAACGTCACATCGGTCAGTTGCAGCTTGCCTGCACGTTCCACAAAGATCTGCTGTGGGCCGTTGACCAGAATATCGTTGACCGTGTCGTCTTTCAGAAGCGTTTCCAGCGGACCAAGCCCGGTGACTTCGTCAAAGAGATCTTGGTTCAGCGTCGTGCGATCCTCGCGGTTCAGCACGATGGCCTTTTCTTCCAGGACTTCGCTGGTGATCGCGTTGATCTCGGCCCGAAGTTCCTGTTCGGATGCGGTTTCAAGTGCTGCGAGGTTCAGGTTGTCGAGAAGCGAGCGGTGCAGCTCCAGCTTGATCTCGCCCATCCGCTCCTTGCGTTTGCGCTCTTTATCGCCCGCAGAAGCTTCGGCGGCAGCCTTTGGCGACGGTTTGCGAATGACGTTGTTCGGCGCCGCAGTTGGAGCCGCTTCAACCTTCTTCAGGTCAGCTTCCGGCTTCGGCGCAGCAGCTTCGTTCGCGCTGCTCTTTGACTGCTTTTTGTATTTCGAGAACATCCCCAGATCTCTACCCCTTATGCGGCTTCCGCCGTGTTACTTTGTAACTCGTGAATTTGCGCTGCGAGCTTCGCGATCTCACGTCTCAGCGGGTTCTTGGCGCAAGAACTCGCCAGTGGCAGGCCATGATCGCCCGCTTGCATCACCTGCCGACCACCATCCGGTAGGTGCAAATCGATTGAGATATCCAAGCTTTCGGCCATGCGCTTCACGCGTGATTTGCCAGAAAGGTCCGTAAACTTCGGCGCGCGGTTCAGCGCGTAGCGGAGCTTTTCAACGGGCAGCTCTTCGGATTGCAGCGCGCGCTTAAAGCGGAGGGCGTTCTGGGCACAGCGCATATCCAATTCAATCGGGACGAAGTAGATATGTGCCTCGCTCAGCACTGTTTCCGTCCACAACACAAGCGTCGACGGCATGTCGATGACGACATAGTCAAAGTGCGCTCGCGCCATATCGATGACCCGCGAGATGTCGTCTGGGCTTATCATGTCGAGCGGCAGCATTTCAGCCGGGGACGTCAAAACGCTGATTTTTTCTTCGAAGGTCAAAAGCGCTTGCCCAAAGACTTCTTCATCCATGCTCTCGGTTTCGGACAGCATCTCGTAGACCGCCTCACGTCGCGCGAGATCTAGGAAGGTCGAAATGGTGCCGAACTGCATGTCAAAATCCAGTAGGCACACAGACGGCCCATCGGTTTTGGTAACGTTCGCAAGTTCCCAGGCCAAGTTCACGGCAAGTGTTGTCGACCCGACGCCGCCAGCAAGCCCATGCACCGCGAAAACGGCACCTTGTTTGTTCGACCCGCTGGCCAGACGCGGACCTTGCGGCGTTTCTTCGGCGGGGGGCGGATTTTGCTTTTCGTGAATCCGCCGGATCGCTTCGTGCAGCTCATTTTCGGGGAGCGGGTAGGGCACGAATTCGCCATCCGACTGCCGCATCAACGCATGTAGCGTTGGTGGGGTCACGTCCTCGGCGATTAGAATAACAGCGATGTCGCGCGCGCGGGCTTGGCCGATTATCTCGTTGAGCAGGACCAGGTTCTCTTCATCCTCGGCATCAATCGCCAAAGCGATGAAATCGAGTGTCTCTGCCTCGGGCTGTCCGAAAAACGCCAGTGCTTCGGCAAATCCAAGGTCGCCCCATGCTTCGCCCAGTGCCGCTTCCATGTCTTCGATCAAAAGATCAAAGTTCTGAACATCGCGCGACACCGTACAAGCGACGATGGGGGCGGTTTCTGGTTGTGGCATCGTACTGCTCATTCGCCAACGCATCCTTCAAATATCGAGGGGCGGGCAGGAGACAGTCCTTCTTGCGGGGACCTTGATCGCTCTGCTTGCACCCATCCGAGACAGCGTCTTGCGATGTACGCCCCCGGTGACAGAATGAGTGCCAACTAATCTGGGCGAGATTGGGGCCAAAAAACTCCAAATGTTGGATATTTCCGAACAATGGCCAGCCTGGCCGGCCACTGGTTCGCGTTTAGCGCGTGTTAACGCTAAACGGCGCCACCGAAGTAGCGCCGTTGAAAATTGGCATAAAATTGGCCGGATTACTCGGCTTGTTCGTCCACTTGGTCTTCCTGCAGGGTACGCAATTGCGACTCGAACTCGGCGCTTTCTGTGTACTCGCGGTAGACGATCTCGGCGTATTTTCCATCCAGAACCAGTGGGTTGCTGCGGATAAAGCCGCTGACCTCGGTGACGGTGCGGCGGTTGCGACGCTCGCGCCCGTCGGTCACGATCAAGGGGTGGGTCTCACCAGCCGAAACCACGGCTTCAAGGCGGCCTCGGTCGATCCCTTGCGCGACAAGGAAGTTTACAACTGCGTTGGCGCGGCGCAAGCCTAGGTTCTTATTGTACCCAGCAGAGCCGACCGCGTCTGTGTGACCGAATACGCGAAAGTTGACTTCTGGAAACGTCTTGATCCAGTCCGCCTGCGCGATCAGGGCATTGCGGGCGCGTGTGTCAAGATCTGCGCTGTTGAAGGCGAAATTGACCGTGCTTGGCGCCTCTTCAGCAAACCGCCGTGCCAAATCGATGGCGTATTGAATTTCGCCACTTTGCACGCCGATGTTTTGTTGTGTCGCCTCGCCAAACCGCCCAGTGTCGGTGATGACACCCGCTGGCCGGAAGAATTGAGTGTAGATCGGGTCGGTCGGGGCGCAGGCCCCGAGGACCGCAACGCCAGCCAGTAGGCCTGTGACTTTGATCCGGTTCATTTGCCCTGTTCCTCGCGCATTCTCAATCCAGCACATATCCATATGAGCCGCCGAAGTCTTGTTTGGCAACTTCAGCAGCGGCACCGCGTACGGGGCGGTTCTGACGGCCCAACGTCCGCCCGTTTAAGAAGAGGTCCCGTTCGGTCGGCAGTGAAACGCGGTCCGTCGGCAAGGCCAAAGCGTCTCCGCGCGTCGGCGTGACCAGGTGCGCGGTGACGATGATGACCAGTTCAGTTTGCGACCGTTGGTAGTTGGCACTGCGGAAAAGTGACCCCAAAACCGGAACATCGCCAATCCAAGGCAACTGCGATGTGTTGTCGACAAAGTCGTCTTGCAAGAGACCCGCAATTGCGAAGCTTTCGCCGTCCCGCAACTCAACGGTCGTGGAAGTCTCGCGCCGTGTGAAGGCGTCGATTTCGAAGCCATTCAGCTGGAACCCGTTTGCCGGGTCGATGGCAGAAACCGCCGCCAGCAGCTCAAGGTTGATAATGTCCTGGTCCACAACGCGGGGGATGAAGTTCATCTCAACCCCAAACGGTTTGAATTCGACGGTAACAGTATCGTTGTCATTACCGATAGGAACTGGGTACTCGCCGCCTGCAAGGAATGTGGCTTCCTGTCCGGACAGAGCCACCAAGTTGGGTTCGGCCAAAGTGCGGACAACGCCCTTTTCTTCCAATGCTTCCAACAAGATACCGATCTGCATCGCGCCGGAATTGAAGCCAAAGACAATCGCGCCGTTGTTTTGGTTCGCCACAGGAACGTCGCCGCCCAAGGACGTGCCGATCCCGCCGGAGCCAACTGTCGTTCCACTGCCGCCGTTCAAGCCGAGATCGCCGTCAGCGACGTTTCCGTCAAAGGCAAGCGATGCGCTCAGTGACTTTGAAACACTGCGCTGCATTTCAGCAAAGCGGACTTTCAACATAACCTGTTGAATGCCGCCAACGACCATCAAGTTCGAGACACGCTCTGGCGCGTAGCGCTGCGCGAGGTCCAGTGCGCGTTGCAGACGCGCAGCCGAAGAGACCACGCCAGACAACACAATACCGTCATTCGCGGTGCGCACCTCGATTTGTTCGCCCGGTAGTATCTGGCGCAAGCGCTCTTTGAATTCGGACACATCGGCCGCGACGCGAACATCTACGTTTGTGATCAAACGTCCCGTTGCGTCCAGAAGGGTGAGTGTTGTGAGACCGGGCGACTTGCCCAGCACATAGATGGTGCGGTCCGACAATGAGGAGATGTCCGCGATGCCGGGATTGGCGATCGACAATTCCGCAAAGGGCGTGTCACTTTCGACAACCACCGCGCGGTTCATCGGAACGTTCAAGGTTCCGCCCGCGCCTCGCTTTACAACCCGCAAAGAATTCGCCTCTGCGGTGATATCCGTTGCAAGCGCCAAAGGGCTCGCACATAGGCTGATCCCCAAAAGGGATGCCTTCAAGAACTGTAAGAGTGTCATGTGACCTGCCTCTATGTCACGAACTGCTGCCCGGTTTTCCGGAATTGTGCGTAACTTGCGGCAGATTCAAAAATTTTGCAAGAATCAATAGCTTCGGCTGTGGAAACGATGTGGATTGCTCGCAACACGCCGCCTGAATCAAAACCGGGCGCACCCATAGGTTGCGCCCGGCTAACGGTCTGGAATGTAACGTGGATCAGTCAGAGCATGGGATCGGAATTGCAACCACTTCGGCACCACGACGGGTCCGGATGGTGCACACTCTTTTTTCTTCTTTTTTGACCTCTTTGATCTCTTCTTGGACAATTCCAAGAAGGCTGTTTTGGTCAACTTCGATCGCTTCAGCGACAACGTCATCGCCTGAGCCAACCAAGCTCAACGACAGGCGACCTGTGGTCTGAGCTTGCGCCAGCGCAGCGACTTGTTGCGGCGACGCCTGCACAGTCACGGTGCGTGCGATAATGTTGCCGTCAAGATCTCCGGTGGCGGTTTGGTCGATCGCAATGAGCTGGATGCCCGCTTCGATCAATTTGGTCACGTCGCTGCGAACTTGGCCGCGCGGGCCAGAATTCACTTTACCCGTCCAGTAAACGTCTACCCGGTCGCCTGGACGCAGGAAGCCTGACACGCCAGTGGCCACGTCAACGCGCAAAGCAAAGGCACGCATGCCGCGCTGAAGACGAGACGTGATACCGGCATCTTCGCCTGGCTCGGTCACTTTGATGGCCATCAAAGCTTCGTCTTTTTCCATGGCACGGAGAACAACGCGCAGCACCTCTTCGCCTTGTGGGAACAGGTCATCTTCTTTGGTGAACGTTCCCTCCGGGATCGCGTCCTCTGGGAAATGGACGATGCGAACATCTTCCTTCGTCAGCTGTTGGCCATACTCCAGTGCACGTTCCGCGACGTAGACGGGCTGCGTCTTCACAATCCGCTCGGCTTTTGCGCGCTCTTTTGCCAAGGCCGTTTGATACGCCCCGATGTAATTTTTTGCCATGTAAACGGCACCGCCTGCCAGTGCGAGACCTGCCAGCAATACCAATCCGAAAACCACTCGCATCAGATGACCTCATGTCTTGTGCCCCGCCTGCCGGGGCTTCCGTTGCAGGTCAGGATTAAGCTGGGATTGCGGCGATTTCGGGGCGTAACAGCAGTGAGACTATGGAGAATTCTAAAGACTTCCGTAAGTTGTTGGAAGGCAAATGAAAAACCGCGCCCCTCTGGGAGGGACGCGGTCGAATGCGTAGCGCGAATGGCGCGGGGCGTATTATTCGCCTTCGCCGTTCGGGTCTTGGTTGTCCAAGAATGTTTCGGTGTCGGCTGTCAGGCCAGTCGCACCAGTTTCGATCGAGGAGTAAGCAGCAACGGCCAGGCCAACAACAGCAGCTGTCAGCACAACCCAGTCAACAGTCACGGCGCCGTTTTCGTCTTTGCGGAAGTTCTTGATGAATTTGATCATGGTATGTCCCTCCAAAGGATCACTCAGTTAAGTTACAACCCTGTCAGGCGAGTGTTGGACCGTCTCTCTCTCTGCTGGACCAACCCCGACGAGGTATGAGCCATATAAAGACCTTGGATTGGGGCATCATTTGGGCAGGATCAGGAGGATTTCGCGGAACCTTCAGAAAAAGGGGAATCTCGTGTTAAGGGATTGAATTTGTTTTGGAAAGTTTCCCGAGCCGCGCGTGAACATAGTTAACGGCGTGAGTAATGTGGCGATTTTGGCAAATTGGTCGGAAATTGTTTGCGCATTTCTGGTGGATCGTAACGGTTTCTGCGACAATCGAAAAAACACGTTCACCTCATGAAACGAGGGGCGAGGCATGCGCGCAGCTTTTTTGACCGTTCTTTTGCTTGTCGGTTTGACGGGCGCGCCCGGTGCGGCCCAATCGCCGCCGCCTTTTCCAGAATTTGAGGCCAAACGCGTAACCCCGCCTGCGCGCAATGCGCCGGGACAGCGGATCACCGTTCAAATTGATCCATCGGCCGTCGCGGCCCCGCCAGTTGCACAGCCCGATGATCTGGGTCTTGCGCCCGACAGCAACGCAACAGCGCCGTTTGTGTGGTTCTGGGATAAGGTCTCGCGCGATGCGACAGCCGCCAGCGCAGGGCGGATTGAGACGGCGATGCTTGCGCTTGAAGGGGCAACAGCGAAGGTCCCTGCACCGCGGCTGCAAGACGTTGCGCGCCTCGCACAAGCGTATGGGATCGAGATTCTGGTCAACACCGTCGGAACAACGGTTTCTCCTGCCTTGGTGCTGGCTGTGATCTCGGTTGAATCCTCGGGGCGGACGGATGCCCTAAGCGAGGCGGGGGCGCAGGGGTTGATGCAATTGATGCCCGCCACCGCCGCGCGGTTCGGGGTGGAGGATCCAAATGAGCCTAGCCAAAACATCGCCGGCGGCGTCAAGTACCTGGATTTCCTGATGCAAGCCTTTGACGAGGATCCGATACTGGCGCTTGCGGGGTACAACGCGGGTGAGGGCGCGGTTGCAGAGCATGCAGGCGTCCCACCTTATGCTGAAACGTTGGCCTATGTTCCAAAAGTGCTTGCGGCGTTTCAGGTGGCAAAGGGCCTCTGTCAGACGCCCCCGCAACTGGCCAGCGACGGATGCGTCTTCGCAACGATGAACTGAAGCGTTCAATGGCGCCGGGAACTTTTGAAGCTTCCGATGCGCTAAACTAGAGTTGCTTCTGTGGCTGCGCGCAGCTCGTCTTCGGTGACACCGTCTGCGGTCTCCACAATCTTCAGACCGCCCTCGACTACGTCCAACACGCCTAAATTTGTGATGATCCGATCGACCACGCCTTGCCCCGTCAAGGGCAGGGTGCAGGATTTCAGAACTTTCGACGCACCGTGCTTGTTTGTGTGATCCATAACTACCACAACGCGGCCGACACCAGCCACAAGATCCATCGCACCGCCCATGCCCTTGACCAGCTTGCCTGGGATCATCCAATTGGCCAGGTCACCATTCTCGGCCACTTCCATCGCGCCCAAGATCGCCATCGCAATCTTGCCGCCGCGGATCATGCCAAAGGATGTGGCGCTGTCAAAGAACGATGTATGCGGAAGCTCTGTGATCGTCTGCTTGCCCGCGTTGATCAGGTCTGCATCTTCGGTTCCCTCAACCGGAAAGGGCCCCATACCGAGCATCCCGTTTTCCGATTGCAACGTCACTTCGATGCCCTCTGGAATGTAGTTCGACACCAGCGTTGGGATCCCGATGCCCAGGTTCACATACCAGCCATCTTCCAACTCTTGCGCGGCCCGCGCGGCCATTTGATTGCGATCCCAAGCCATGCCTTGCCCTTTACTCCAAGACTGTTGCGCCCGCGGGCACATCAATTGTCACCACGCTGCCAGCGGCCCCACGCCCCAATTGCAACGTGCCCTCAAGCCCTTCAATGAGGCCTGTAATGATCCGTCCGCCGACTGTGGTCTGATCCGGCCATTCCATTTTGCTGGGAATACCGATGCCATCATCCGCCACAATCAGCCGCAATCCGCCCTCGCTCAACCGCGACATCCGGACCTCAACAAGGCCCATATCCATCCGGTCAAAGGCATGCTGATAGGTGTTCGTGACCAACTCGCTGACAACCAGCCCGACGCGGGTCGCCGTTTCAATCGGCACTTCCAGAGGCTCGATCTGCAACGAAAGGCGAATGCCGGACCGCCCCTCGATATGGGAAATCGCGGCACAGAGGCGCGAGATAAAGCTGCCCATCTGGACCGAGTCGCGGTTGGACTGCGCATCCGACAGTTTCATTTCTTCGTAGAGAAGCTGCATCGTCTCGATTCGCCGCGACAGGGCCGCAAAGTCTTCTGGCACCGATGTCGCGTGGCTCTGCTTGCGGATCATCCCGATGATCATCGACAAGTCCGACTGGACCCGGTTCTGGATCTCAATCAGCTGCTCGTTGATCTCTTCGGCACGCGATGACACGTCGCCTTCTTTCAGCTCTTTTTGAATGCCGATGAAGTACCGCAGCGCGCCGTGATCGTCCAAAATCGGCGCGACAATCAACCGGTTCAAAAACGGCTCGCCATTGGCGCGGAAATTCAACAGGTCGACCGTAACCGATTTTTCGGCCTCAATGCCCAGCCGCACCTTGTCGACATCCTTCTTGGACGTGCCTTCGCCTTGCAAAAAGCGGCAATTGCGCCCGATCGACACAGACCGGGCATATCCAGTGACGCGTGTGAACGCCTGGTTCACATAGACGATGGGATTGTCTTCCAGATGGGGGTTCGTCACCACCATAGACACCTGCGCCCTTGAAAATCCTTCAAAGGCCTTGTCGTCTTCTAAAAGCTCTTCAACCGTATCGGGCATGGGCCCGCTCCTCAGGCTGCGCGGGTGGTCCGCTGTTCGATGCGTTTTTCGTGATCACCCTGGATCAGGCGATGCACATAGATGCCGGGCAAGTGGATGTGGTCGGGGTCAAGGCTGCCCACGGGAACGATTTCCTCGACTTCCATCACACAGGTCTTGCCACACATGGCTGCGGGAGGATTGAAGTTGCGCGCAGTCTTGCGGAAGATCGCATTGCCGGTCTCGTCTGCTTTCCACGCTTTGACAATGGAGAGATCGGCAAAGATGCCGCGCTCCATGATGTAGGTCTCGCCGTCGAAGTCTTTGTGCTCTTTGCCTTCGGCGATCACCGTACCAACCCCGGTTTTGGTGTAGAAACCAGGGATCCCACAGCCACCGGCGCGCATGCGCTCTGCTAGGGTGCCTTGCGGATTGAATTCAAGCTCCAATTCGCCGGAAAGATATTGCCGCATAAATTCGGCATTCTCTCCAACGTAGGACGAGATCATTTTCTTGACTTGACGAGTTTGCAATAAAATGCCAATTCCGAATTCATCGACGCCTGCATTGTTGGATGCAAATGTCAGGTCTTTGGTGCCAGCGTCTTTGATCGCGTCCAAGAGAAGTTCGGGAATGCCGCACAGGCCGAAACCACCGGCTGCAATGAACATTCCGTCAAAGAGCAGGCCATCCAGGGCTTCCGCCGCGGAACCGTATACTTTTTTCATCATTTTGCCTCTAAAGCGCGCACACTTGGACTTGTGCCCAATGGTATGCAGCGTGTCAATGCGCTCGCAGCACCATTAGGTTGCGGAAACATCTTTTGCATCTCAGACCTCAGGAGATGCGGTCGATTTGCGGGGTTTTGATCCCGCTGACTACTTTTTGGCGGTGGTCTTCTTTTTCGCCGCAGGCTTCTTTGCAGGCGCTTTCTTGCGGGCAACTTTCTTGCCTGATTTTGCGGCGCGTTCAGCAATCAATTGAACCGCAAGGTCCATCGTGACGTTGTCGGCCTCCACGGTGTCGGGCAATGTCGCGTTGATCTTTTCCCATTTCACGTAAGGCCCGTATTTGCCTTTCATGATGTTCACGGGGCCGCCGGCCTCGGGGTGTTCACCCAATTCGCGCAAAGGCTTGGCGGCTTGTCCGCGCCCACCGCGCGAGGCGACTTTCTCGGCCAAAAGCTGCACCGCGCGGTTCATACCGACGGTCCAGACCTCATCCAGGCCTTCGAGATTGGCATTGGTCCCGCCCCGGTCGGATGTCGAGGCCGCGTGTTTCAAATAAGGGCCGTAACGCCCGATATTGGCCCAAACGGTCACGCCGTCTTCGGGATGTGGACCGATCTCGCGCGGGAGCGACAAAAGCATCACGCCGCGCTCCAGGTCCAACTCCTCGGGGGACCATTCCTTTGGCACCGACTGACGGGGTGGCTTTGGCACATCCTCGGTCACCGCGCCGCGCTGCACGTAAGGGCCAAAGCGCCCCTTAAAGACGCGGATCTCGTCGCCTGAATCCACGCCCAGCAGTTTGCCATCGGGCGGGATTGCGGCGGCCTCGGCTTCCGGGTCCGGCGGGCCAAAGGGCCGCGTATACCGGCATTCGGGGTAGTTCGAGCATCCGATAAAGGCGCCGCCCGCCCGCGCCGTGCGCATCGACAAACGCCCGATGCCGCAATTTGGGCAAGAGCGCGGATCGGTGCCGTCTTCGTTGGGAGGGAACAGATGCGGCTCCAACACCTCGTTGATCTTGTCGAGCACCTCGGTAATGCGCAATTCGGATGTTTCCGAGATGGCTGCCGAAAAATCGCTCCAGAACCGGCCCAGCACGTCTTTGTAGTCGCGGTCGCCCGCGCTGACGTCATCCAATTCTTCTTCCAACGAGGCTGTAAAGTCGTACCCGACATAGCGGCGGAAGTAGTTCGACAGGAACACCGTGACCAAGCGGCCTTTGTCCTCGGGGAACAGTCGGTTCTTCTCTTTGCGAACATATTCGCGGTCCTGGATCGTCGTCACGATCGAGGCATAGGTGGACGGGCGACCAATCCCCAACTCTTCCATCTTCTTGACCAGCGTCGCTTCGGTGTAACGGGGCGGGGGCTGGGTAAAGTGCTGGTTGGGCGTGATCCCGCGCTTCTCGGCGCTGTCGCCTTGCATGATTTGCGGCAGGCGCTTGTCGTCCTCGTCGACCACATCATCGTCGCGGCCTTCTTCATATATCCGCATGAACCCGTCAAACAGAACGACCTGACCGGTGGCGCGCAGGCCGACCTGGCCGTCGCCGTTGCCGATCTCGACGGTGGTCCGCTCCATCCGGGCGGCCTCCATCTGGCAGGCAAGGGTGCGCTTCCAAATCAGGTCATAGAGCTTGCGCTGATCCGGCTCGGTCACTTTGATCGAGGCAGGATCGGCGCGCATGTCGGTGGGCCGGATGCACTCATGCGCCTCTTGCGCGTTCTTGGCCTTGTTTTTGTACATGCGCGGGCTCTGCGGCACGTACTCGCTGCCAAACCGCTCGGCAATGGCGTCGCGCGCGGCGGTCACAGCCTCGGGCGCCATGTCGATGCCGTCAGTCCGCATATAGGTAATGTAGCCTGCTTCATAGAGCCGTTGCGCAAGGCTCATCGTCTGCCGCGCGCCATAGCCGAACTTGCGGCTGGCCTCTTGTTGCAGGGTCGAGGTCATAAAGGGGGCAGACGGGTTGCGCGTGGCGGGTTTGGCCTCAACGCTGGTGACGGAAAGGTCGCGCGAGGTGATCGCCTGCACCGCCATTTCCGCCTGCGTGGCATTCTCAATGTCGTATTTGTCGAGCTTTTTGCCCGCCAGGACCGTGAGCTTTGCTTCGTATTCTTGCCCGCGTGGTGTGGCGAGGATGGCGGAAACGGACCAATACTCGCGCGCTCGAAAAACCTCTATCTCCATTTCGCGTTCAACAATCAGGCGCAGGCAGACCGACTGCACCCGTCCGGCCGAGCGTGCGCCGGGCAATTTACGCCACAGCACAGGCGATAGGTTAAATCCCACCAGATAATCAAGCGCGCGCCGTGCCAAATAGGCCTCCACCAGTGGCATATCGACTTGACGCGGATTGGCCATGGCTTCGGTGACAGCTTCTTTGGTGATCGCGTTGAAGGTGACCCGACTGACGGGCGTGTCTTTCTTGATCGTGCGCCGTTTGGTCAGCGCCTCTTGCAGGTGCCACGAGATCGCCTCGCCCTCGCGGTCGGGGTCGGTCGCCAGAATCAATTCACCGTCTTCAGCGAGCGCATCCGCGATGGCTTTGACGTGCTTTTTGCTGTCTGAGGCAACCTCCCACAGCATTTCGAATCCCTTGTCGGGGTCAACAGAGCCGTCTTTGGGGGGCAGATCGCGCACATGGCCATAGGACGCCAAAACCGTATAGTCACTTCCCAAATACTTGTTGATCGTCTTGGCTTTAGCAGGAGATTCGACAACAACAACGGGCATATCTTTTGGGACCTTATACGACTAAAAGCATCCGGCTCATGGCCGCGCTACATGTGGGAGGCAGGTGGGTCTTGTCAATGCGGCCCGTGCGTTTGGGGCCGTGCCGTCCCCTATCTTTGCCTACTAATCATGCTTCCGGCGTGGCGTTCGATATCGCCTGAAAGCTCCAGATCGACCAAAATTGCGCCAATGGTTTGCGGATCTGCTGCGATCTCGCGGATAAGAAGATCCTCGGCGACGGGCGAAGGGCCAAGGCGCGACAAAATTTCGTTGTGCAGCCGCGCGATTGTCGCCTTTTGGGGGGGCGTTTGCGGCGCGGTTTTAGGCCGCGCGTCGGTCAGGAAGGGTCTGACGGGTGTTCCTTCAGTGACTTTTTCGATCCCTGCTGTGGCGATTGGGCCAAGCGCTTCAGCGATGTCGTTGGCGTTGCGCACGAGAGTTGCCCCGTCGCGGATCAGGATATTGCACCCAGCAGCCCGGGCATCAAAAGGGTGCCCGGGCACTGCCAGCACGTCGCGTCCCAAATCGGCGGCATCGCGGGCCGTGATCAAACTGCCGGACTTGGCGGCGGCTTCCACAACGACGCAGGCTTGCGCGAGGCCGGCAATGATCCGATTGCGCGCGGGAAAGTGGCGTGCTTGCGGTTGTAAGCCAAGCGGCTGTTCGGACACGCGCAGGCCGTTCTCGCCAATCCTTTGCGCCAGGTCTGTGTTTTCGGCTGGGTACATGATGTCGACCCCGCCGGCCTGAACAGCGATGGTGCCAGTACTGAGGGCCGCATGATGGACCGCCGCATCAATGCCGCGCGCGAGGCCAGACACTACAATGTAGCCAAGGTCCCCGAGTGCAGCCGACAAGGACTTTGCCATGCGCGTTCCCAAGGCCGATGCATTGCGCGCACCGACCATTGCGATGGCCGGGCGTTCAAGCAGGTCAATTTGCCCAAGCGCCCAAAGAACGGGCGGCGCATTGTCTTGATCGTACAGTGCCGTCGGATAGCCCGCGTGGCCATGGATCAAAAGGCGCGCGCCTGCACGTCTTCCTGCGCGCAGTTCTTTTTCGATGACAGCTTCGGGGCAGATTTCGTAGTCCGAGACGCCCGCGGCACGCGCCACCTGGGGCAGCGCGGCCAGCGCGTTCTGCGCACTACCGTGCTCGGTCAAAAGACGATGATATGTCGTCGCACCGACCCGGCGAGAGCGCAACAGGCGGAGATGGATAAACTGGCTATCTTCCGTAGTGGGTGGGAGTGGGGGGTGAGTGGAAGAAGGATGAAATTCCCCAGTCATCCGGTGCTCCGACCTGTTGCAAGACTAGAATTAGACACTTGAGGTTAACAACACCTTAATCTTGACCCCGCCATTTATGGGGAGGAGTGAGCTGGCTAAGCCCTTAAAACTTTAGTAAGTCTTGCTGCTAAGGAGCGTCAGATGGGTGAAAATGACACGTTTAACGCGACTCACTTCAGCGTCAGTTCAACCGAATTAAGCTGCCGAACCGCCAACTGTGAGCCCGCCAATCATCAAGCTTGGCTGACCAACCCCAACCGGTACCCATTGGCCTTGTTTGCCGCAGTTGCCCATCCCCGGATCCAAGGCCATGTCGTTGCCGATAGCGCGGATCTGTTTCAAGGCTGTCGCACCGTCGCCGATCAGTGTGGCGCCTCTAACCGGGGCTCCGACAATGCCGTTGCGCACGCGGTAGGCTTCTGTGCAGGAAAACACGAACTTGCCGTTCGTGATGTCAACTTGGCCGCCACCGAACCCCACGGCATAGATGCCATCTTTGAGATCGGCCAAAATCTCGTCCCGTGTCGCATCGCCGCCCAGCATGTATGTATTCGTCATGCGGGGCATCGGAACGTGAGCGAAGCTCTCGCGCCGTCCATTCCCAGTGCTGTGCGTTCCCATGAGGCGCGCGTTTTGCCGGTCCTGCATATATCCCACCAGCACGCCGTCCTCGATCAGAGTTGTTTTGCCCGAGGCTGTGCCTTCATCATCGATACTGATCGAACCCCGACGGTTCGGGATCGTGCCATCATCCAGAACTGTAACCCCAGGCGCCGCGATGCGCTCTCCCATGAGCCCCGCAAAGGCCGACGAACCCTTGCGGTTAAAATCGCCCTCCAGCCCGTGCCCAATCGCCTCGTGCAACAGGATGCCAGGCCAGCCTGGTCCCAAAACCACATCCATGACGCCCGCCGGAGCCGGCTCGGCCTCAAGATTGACAAGGGCGATCCGCAACGCCTCGCGCGCCTTCGCTTCCCAATCGGCGCGGTCCATCACGCCGCCCGGCAACAGGTAGCGTCCGCCGCCGCCCGCACTGCCGCTTTCGCGCCGCCCATCTTGTTCGACAATCACAGACACGTTCAGCCGCGTCATAGGCCGTTGGTCCGTCGCGATCTGCCCATCCGCGCGTAAGATCACGACCTCTTGGTGGCTTGCCGCCAAGGTGGCAGAGGCCTGAACGACGCGTCGGTCTAGGCCGCGCAGGAAGGCATCGATCTCGCGCAGCGTATCGACTTTCACACCGAACGCGACGCCCGAAATTGGGTCTTCATCTGTATAAAGCTTGGTATTGGTGCCCTGAGGGGCATCTGCGGCAACGCCGCCGTCTTCGGCTACGGCCAAACGGACTGTATCAACCGCACGCCGCAGCGATTGTTCGGAAATCTGCGTTGAATGCGCGTACCCGACCGCCTCGCCCGACACTGCACGCAAGCCAAACCCTTCCGCGGCATCATAGCTTGCGGTCTTGAGCCGATTGTCATCATAGACCAAAGCCTCTGATCGCCGACGCTCCAAAAACAACTCGCCATCCTCAGCGCCCGCGACCGCTGTGCGCAAATGCGCGAGGGCATCGGCCAGATCAACATGGCTTTTGAAAGGGTCGAACGCGGCGTCTGACATAGGCACTGATCTCCTTAAGTTTGGGGGCAAGCGGGACAAGAAGCGTCCGTTTGACGCAACCCAAATGTCTTTAACTTGCGGTAAGAGTATGGTTGTAAACGCGCAAGCATACAACGGGACACTGCGGTGCGCGCGGCGGATCCCCCGAACGCCATGTAGATCTTTAGGATCAGGAGAACACATGAAAACGTTTTTGAAAGCCTTCGGTCTGTCTTCCGCAGTCTTCGCGGCTCCAGCTTTTGCGCAGGATCTTGAGGTGATCGGTCGCCCCGTGGACGGCAAGATGGGCTTTCAACCGGCGGCCACAGAGCTTGCCCGGGATTTGCAATGGCTGGACGGAATGATCCTGGTGATCATCACCATTATCACGCTGTTTGTCGTCGGGCTGATGGCTGTGGTCGCTATCCGCTATAACGCAAAAGCGAACCCCAAGCCGGCGTCCTTCACGCACAACACTCCGATTGAGGTCGCTTGGACCGTCGTTCCAATTGTGATCCTTGTGTTTATTGGTGCGTTCTCGCTTCCAATCCTGTTCAAGCAGCAAGAGATCCCAGAGGCAGATATCACCATCAAGGTAACCGGGTACCAGTGGTTCTGGGGCTACGAGTACATTGATCACGACTTTGAGTTTGAAAGCTTCCTGCTGGCCCGAGAAGACCTTGAAGAGTATGGATATTCTCAGGATGAATACTTGCTGGCTACCGACACTGCGGTTGTTGTGCCTGTCGGCAAAACCGTGGTCATGCAAGTCACGGCGGCCGATGTGATCCACGCGTGGACCATCCCGGCATTCGGTGTAAAGCAGGACGCGGTTCCGGGACGGCTGGCAGAGCTATGGTTCGCGGCCGAGCAAGAGGGCATCTACTTTGGCCAGTGCTCGGAACTGTGCGGTAAAGACCATGCTTATATGCCGATCACGGTAAAAGTGGTGAGCCAAGAAGCATACGACGCTTGGCTTGATGGCGCGATCGAAGAATACGCAGGTACGCCGCGCGCGGTTCAAGTCGCGTCGAACTGATCTTCGGAACACTGAGGCGGCCTAAGCGCATATGACAGACGCAACCGATATCAAGCCTTATGACCCAACGTTGGGCGATTATTTCGCCCTGCTGAAACCGCGGGTTATGTCGCTTGTTGTGTTTACGGCTCTGGTGGGTTTGCTGGCGGCACCTGTCGCGCTGCATCCCGTAGAGGTGATTGCATCTATCCTCTTCATTGCCATCGGGGCAGGGGCCTCTGGCGCTTTGAATATGTGGTGGGACGCGGATATCGACGCCGTTATGCGCCGCACAGCGAGGCGGCCAATCCCATCGGGTCGGGTTGAACCGCAAGAGGCGCTAACGCTTGGCGCGGCACTTTCCGGCCTTTCCGTCGTTATGTTGGGCCTTGCCGCCAACGTGCTGGCGGCTGCCCTTTTGGCCTTCACCATCTTCTTTTACGCCGTGATCTACTCGATGTGGCTCAAGCGTGCGACGCCGCAGAACATTGTGATAGGCGGCGCGGCTGGCGCGTTCCCTCCCATGATCGGCTGGGTGTGTGCGACAGGTAACGTTGGCGTTGAAGCCTGGTTGATGTTTGCACTGATCTTCCTCTGGACACCGCCGCACTTCTGGGCGCTCGCCCTTTTCATGCGGTCCGACTATG
The DNA here is from genome assembly GCA_963922415.1 of uncultured Aliishimia sp. Taxonomy (GTDB): domain Bacteria; phylum Pseudomonadota; class Alphaproteobacteria; order Rhodobacterales; family Rhodobacteraceae; genus Aliishimia. Next base: position 27,311 of record CAWUIP010000010.1, read on the forward strand.
ATGACGCTGGAGTGCCGATGTTGACCGTGACCCACGGCCGCCCAGCAACCCGACGCCACATCCTCATTTACACCGTGATTTTGGTCGCCTCTGCGCTTGCGATTGTGGCGACGCCGATCGGCGGACCGATCTACTTGATCGCGGCTTTGGTCCTAAACGCACTCTTCTTGCTGGGCGCGTTTCGGATTTGGCGGCGCACTGAAGACGATGCAGAAGCAGATGGCTATGCGGTTGAAAAACGCTTCTTCCGTCTGTCGCTCCTTTACCTTTTCGCACTCTTCGGTGCGATCTTGGCAGACAGCACGTTGGTGAAACTCGGGCTTTGGAGCACATCATGGCTATAATGCGGGAACATGAACTGCATCAAAGACGCCGGGGGCGTAACCTTGGCATCGGTTTAATGCTTGCCTCGTTTATCGTTCTGATCTTCGCGCTGACTTTTGTGAAAGTGACACGCGGCGACTTTGACCCAGCCTATTTGCAAAGCGAAGGTGACGGATGACCCTTTCGGGACCGGCAAAGACTGTTGTTCAACTTGTCGCCGTTGTGGTGACCATGGGCTCGTTGGCGTGGGCCTCGGTACCGTTCTACGACTGGTTCTGTCGCGTGACCGGCTTCGGCGGCACGCCGCTTCTGGCCGAAGAGGGCGCCTCCGACATCTTGGAACAGACGATCAAGGTGCGCTTTGACGCCTCACTGGAACGCGGCATGGCCTGGGAATTCAAGCCTGTGGCGCGCGAAGTCGACATACGGATCGGCGAAACCGGCTTGGCATTCTACGAGGCCTATAACCCGACAGACCGCCCCATTGCCGGGTCGGCAAGCTACAATGTCGCGCCTTACGCTGCGGGTGGGTTCTTCACCAAGATCGATTGCTTCTGCTTTGAGGAACAAGTGCTGGAGCCCGGCGAGCGCGTGCAAATGCCTGTCACGTTCTATGTCGATCCTGAGATCGTCGATGACCGGGACGGTAAATTTGTGCACACAATCACGCTCAGCTACACGTTTTACGAAATTGAGCTTCCTGAGGAATTTGCGCACCTCGATCAACGAGCTGCGTCCGATACAAACTAAACCCCGAGAGGAACTGGGACCATGGCTGGCGCCAAAAATCATGACTACCACATCCTAAACCCCTCCATTTGGCCGCTTGTCGGCGCTGCGGCCGGGTTCGCAATGTTGTTTGGTGCAGTGCTTTGGATGCACGACATCACGCCGTGGCTCTTCTGGATCGGGTTCGTCGCCGTTCTTTACACGATGTACGCTTGGTGGTCGGAAACTGTGGCCGAGAACCACGTGGGCGATCACACGCCCGTGGTCCGCATCGGTCTGCGCTACGGCTTCATCCTTTTCATCATGTCCGAAGTGATGTTCTTTGCCGCATGGTTCTGGTCGTTCTTCAAACACGCTATGTATCCGATGGAAGAGTACTTCGGCACCGAGTATATCGCGCCGGAGTTCTACCAAGTCGACGCGCTGCACTTACCGCTGATCAACACGCTGATCCTGCTCCTGTCTGGCTGTGCCGTAACATGGGCGCACCACGCGCTGGTACATGGCGGTCAGCGTCGCGATGTGGCCAATGGCCTGCTGATTGGGATCGTTCTGGGTGTCGCGTTCACGGGCCTGCAAGCATATGAGTATGGATATCTGTTAAAGCAAGGCTGGGAATTTGGCGGCGACGAGTTCTTTTCCAACTTCTTCATGGCGACAGGATTTCACGGCTTCCACGTGATCATCGGGACCATCTTCCTGACGATTTGTTGGATCCGCGTACTGAATGGACACTTCACCGCCGAACAACATGTCGGCTTTGAAGCGGCTGCCTGGTATTGGCACTTCGTTGATGTCGTCTGGCTCTTCTTGTTCTTCGCAGTCTATCTGTGGGGCATCTAAGCCCGCAGGCACGACCTTAACGGCTTTTGGTTTTGATGCGCGCAAGTTAGATCTTGCGCGCATTCTTCTTCGACGGGGCAAAAAGGCGCGCACGTGCAACGCTTTCTTTTCGCAATCATCTTTGGACTGGGCGGGTTGGCCATTTTGCTGTGGCTGGGCGTCTGGCAGGTGCAACGCCTCGCGTGGAAGGAAGACTTGCTCGACCAGATCGAGGCACGGATCGGAGAAGCACCGCAGCCTTTGGGGGCAGCGCTTGCGGCACGCGCCGATAGATACAGCCCCGTCAAGACAGGCGGTGCGTTCGCAGAAGGCCATGTGCGTATGCTCGCGTCACGCAAGACAATTGGCCCAGTTTTCCGGATTATCCGCCCGTTCGAGGCAGACGGGGTCGGTCGCATTTTGGTCGACACAGGGTGGTTGCCCGATGGCGCCTCCTTGCCACCTGTTCCGCCAACAACCTTGGTCTTGGTCGGGAACTTGGACACGCCAAATGAGGCTGACAGCTTTACGCCCGCCCCCGATCTTGACCGCAACATTTGGTTTGCCCGCGATGTTCCCGCGCTGGCCGAGGCCCTCGGCACGCAAGAGATCTTCGTCGTTCTGCGCGAAACCCCGACGGAGTCGCTCGGTGTGACGCCTTGGCCTGTGAATACCGCTGGTATCCCGAACGACCATTTGCAATATGCGATTACTTGGTTTTCGCTGGCCGCCCTGTGGGTCAGCATGACCGCCTTTTTCATGTGGCGCACGCGTCGCGCCCAACCGGAAAGCTGACGACAGATGCATTACGTATCGACCCGGGGCCAAGCACCGCACCTAACCTTCGAAGAGGCGATGTTGTCGGGGCTGGCCCGTGACGGCGGCCTCTACGTGCCGGGAGAGATCCCACAGCTCAGTGCGGCTGACCTGAACTCTCTGGCAGGTGCACCCTACGAGGAGATCGCGTTTCGTGTGATGCGCCCCTTCATTGGCGACACGTTCACCGATGCGACATTCCAGGACCTGATCAGCGCAGCTTACGCAGGCTTCGGCCATGCCGCGCGGGCGCCGCTCGTGCAACTGGACCAGGGCCACTTTCTGCTGGAACTTTTTCACGGGCCCACGCTCGCGTTCAAAGATTTCGCGATGCAACTGATCGGGCAAATGTTTCAGGCCGCCCTTGCACGCCGCGATGCGCGTGTGACCATCGTGGGCGCGACTTCGGGTGATACCGGCTCCGCCGCAATCGAAGCCTTCAAAGGCCTCGACAATGTGGATGTATTCATCCTCTACCCCCACGGTCGCGTGTCCGAGGTGCAGCGTCGCCAGATGACAACGCCGACGGCGGCCAATGTCCATGCGCTGGCGCTGGATGGTGATTTCGACGACTGCCAGGCGCGGCTCAAAGACATGTTCAACGATTTCGAGTTCCGCGACGGCGTGGGCCTTGCGGGTGTCAACTCGATCAACTGGGCGCGCGTTTTGGCGCAGGTCGTCTACTATGTGAGTTCCGCTGTCGCGCTCTGCGCGCCGAACCGCGCGGTCAGCTACACCGTGCCGACCGGCAATTTTGGCGACATCTTCGCGGGCTACATCGCCAAGGCCATGGGCCTGCCGATCGATAAACTGGTCGTCGCGACGAACCAAAACGATATTCTACACCGCGCGCTGTCGGGGCAGGGGTATCACAAAGGTGAAACGATACCGTCGATTAGCCCATCCATGGATATCCAGGTCAGTTCCAACTTCGAACGTGCGCTCTTTGATGCCTATGGCCGCGATGGTGCGGCCGTGTCACAGCTGATGGAGGAGTTGACGGCGGGCGGATTTGAGATCAGCCAAGGCGCGATGGAAGCGCTGAAAGAAACCTACCAGTCGGGCCGCGCGTCCGAGGCTGAAACCTCCGCCGCGATCAATAAGGCATTGGCGGAAACGGGCGAGCTTTTGTGCCCGCACTCGGCGGTCGGCGTCCACGTGGCCGAGGCGCATCTTGACCCAGCAGTGCCGATGGTCACGCTTGCCACGGCGCACCCGGCGAAGTTTCCGGACGCAGTTGAAGCTGCCACCGGCATCCGGCCACCCCTTCCCTCCCGTATGGCAGACCTATATGACCTTCCAGAACGTGTGACGCGGGTCCCCAACGACCTCGGCGCGTTGAAGGACCATATCAAGAAAGCGATTGCGGCGTGACAGTTCAGATCCACACATTGTCCAACGGGTTCCGCGTTGTGACAGAAAACATGCCGGGCCTGGCGTCGACCTCTGTCGGGATCTGGGTCACCGCAGGGGCGCGCCATGAAACCGCGCGCCAGAACGGCATCGCCCATTTTCTGGAGCATATGGCCTTTAAGGGCACGAACCGTCGCACGTCGTTGCAGATTGCCGAAGCGATTGAAGATGTTGGTGGCTACATCAATGCGTATACGTCGCGCGAAGTGACGGCCTATTATGCGCGCGTGCTGGCTGCAGATGTGCCCTTGGCGGTCGACGTCTTGGCAGACATTTTGCTGAATCCGCTCTTTGATGAGGGCGAGATAGAGGTGGAGCGCGGCGTAATCTTGCAAGAGATCGGCCAGGCGCTCGATACACCAGATGATGTGATCTTTGATTGGCTGCAGGAAAAGGCGTATCCGGAGCAGCCCATTGGCCGGACAATTTTGGGTCCCTCAGAACGCGTCAGTGCGTTCAAGAAGGATGACCTCGCGCAGTTTGTCCAACAGCACTACGGACCCAACCAGATGATCCTGTCAGCGGCAGGTGCGGTAGATCACGACGCGCTTTGCCGCCTGGCGGAAGAGCTCTTTGGCCATCTTGCTGCGCGCCCCGCGCAAGTGGCCGAAGCCGCGACATTTGCAGGTGGCGAGGTCCGCCAAGTCAAAGCGTTGGAGCAGGCGCACTTTGCCTTGGCCTTTGAATCGCCCGGCTATTGCGCGGATGAGATCTATGTTGCGCAGGTCTATGCGTCTATCTTGGGTGGCGGTATGTCGTCGCGACTGTTTCAGGAAGTTCGGGAAAAGCGCGGCTTGTGTTACTCGATCTTTGCGCAGGCCGGCGCCTATGCCGACACAGGCATGATCACGATCTATTCGGGCACATCTGGCGCGCAAGTGCCTGAATTGGCGCATGTGACCTTCGATGAGATGCATCGTGCGATTGATGATATGACACCAGCCGAAGTTGCGCGAGCGCGGACGCAAATGAAGGCGGGTCTTTTAATGGGGCTGGAAAGCCCCAGCAACCGAGCAGAGCGCCTAGCACGCATGATCCAGATTTGGGGGCGTGTGCCGGAGTTGGATGAAACGGTGTCTCGCATTGACGCGGTGACCACGGGCGATGTGCGCAGCTTTGGTCAGACGCTGTTTGCGTCCGCACCTGCGGCGCTGGCGCTTTATGGTCCAGTCGACGATGCACCCAGCTTGGATGCTTTGCAGGAGAGGCGTGCGGCCTAATGCTCCTTCCCCGGCGGAAAGTTCGGATTGAGACCGAGAGGCTCACGCTCCGCCCGCCCGTGCATTCTGATTTCCGGCCTTGGGTTGCGCTGCGCCGCGCGTCGGAGGCCCATTTGGTCCCGTGGGAGCCGCGCTGGGCCGACGATCATCTCAGCCGCAAGGCGTTCACCAACCGCATCTATTGGGCCAGCCGCTCGATCAATACCGGCGCTGCGATGCCGCTGTTTTTGATCCGGCGCACGGACGATGTGCTGATGGGCGCGATTACATTGGACAACATCCGGCGCGGCCCTGCGCAATCAGGCACCTTGGGGTATTGGACAGGGGTCGATTTTGCGCGCCAAGGCTATATGTGCGAGGCGATTGAGGCTGTCGTTCACTATGCCTTTGTGCGCCTAGATCTGAGCCGGATTGAAGCGGCCTGCCTGCCTGAAAATACAGCGTCCCGCCAGCTTCTGGAAAAATGCGGTTTCAAATACGAAGGTGTTGCGCAAAGCTACCTTCAGATAGATGGGCGGTGGCGCAGCCATGTGCTTTACGCGTCGCTGCGTCACGACCGGCGCGGCAAGTCTGACGCAGCATAGAGTTTTCGAATTTTCACAATACTTCAAAAGCCAGCAATGTGGAGAAAGTGCCGCAGGCGTCGCACTGAAAAGGTGGTCCGCGTTCAGCGCGAAACACTCTGGCTGCTGCTTTTCTGACCGCCGAGGGGGCACTGAACCCCGACAACACGCGGCTGTGCATTGATTTCCGACGTCCCTCGATTACCCTTCTGGCGAGCAAGGAGGAGTGTCGGATGCGTCTGATCGGAACGATATCTGCCGTGATTGCGGCGTGCCTCGTCGCTGCTGGAGCCAGCGCCCAAGAGCGCACGCCAAGCCATTGCCGCGCGCTGGCAGAGGCAACGCCCGGCGCGGAATACATCCAGAAGGCCAGTTGGGACGCGACCTTACCCGACGAGACCGTGCGCATTCACTATGTTGCGCACGCCTCCTTTCTCATCCGAAGCGCCGGCGGATTGAACATGGTCACGGACTATACGGGGTTCGTTGGCAATGTGCCGATGATCCCTGATGTGGTCACCATGAACCACGCGCACGAGACGCATTGGACGGCCTTTCCGGACCCTGCAATTCCTCATGTCCTGCCAGGCTGGGGAGAAGAATATGGGTCTGGTATCAGTCACCGGGTCGATCTGGGTGAGGTCCTGATCCGCAACGTCTCTACCGATATCCGGTCTTTCTGGGACAACGGGCGCGAGCGCGCGGGCAATTCCATTTTCATCTTCGAGATGGCGGGTCTGTGCATAGGACATCTCGGTCATCTCCATCACGAACCCAACGCGGCACAATACGCGCAGATTGGGCGTTTGGATGTTGTCATGGCAGCGGTCGACGGCGGTATGACCTTGGACACCGTCACAATGGCCCGCGTGTTGAACAGGCTCAAAAGTTCCGTTGTGATCCCGATGCACTGGTTCGGCGAAGGCACATTGTCTGTCTTTCTGGCCTCTATGCGCGATGAGTTTCAGGTAATCGATGTCGAGGGGCCGTCGCTGGATATCTCGCTTGACCGGCTTCCATCGCGGCCGACCATCATGGTGTTGCGGCCGGAGTATCTGCGCGCGGCGGAATAACGCCTTGCCAAAGTGCGCGGTCGCCCCACACTGCGACTTATGACTTATGTGCCTGCAGATACAAATTTTGCCGCCGCGCTCTCGACGCAGGTGCCCCAGGGGACTTTGTCGACCGTCGATGCCCGTTACCTAGAAGAGCCGCGCGGGCGGTGGGCTGGACAGGCCGGTCTCTTGGCGCGTCCGCGTTGCGTTGAGGAAGTCGCGACGCTGGTCGCCGCGGCCAACGCGCACCGCGTGGCTGTTGTGCCCTATGGCGGTGGGACGGGACTCGTTGGCGGTCAAATCAAAGACGAGGGACCGGCCCCGCTTCTCATCTCACTAGAGCGCATGACGGCCATACGAAACGTGTTTCCCGACGAGAATGTTCTGATTGCTGAAGCCGGCGCAATCCTTGCAGATGTCCAAACGGCGGCTGCCAACGTCAACCGGCTCTTTCCACTTTCGCTGGCGGCAGAGGGCAGTGCGCGCATCGGCGGCAATCTTGCGACGAATGCGGGCGGAACCGGTGTGTTGCGCTATGGCAATGCGCGTGATCTTTGCCTAGGGCTCGAGGCCGTTTTGCCGGATGGCAAAATCTGGCATGGGCTCAGTCGCTTGCGCAAAGACAACACAGGCTACGATCTGCGCAACCTTTTGATCGGCTCTGAAGGCACTTTGGGGATCATTACGGCTGCTGCGCTCAAGCTTTGGCCGCGCCCCGCTCAGACTGGCACAGCGATGCTGGTCATTCCCGATCCCGCTGCCGCCCTTAAACTATTGGCGCTCGCGCGGGATGTCCTGGGCGACGGGGTCAGCGCGTTTGAACTGATCCACCGTCAAGGCTATGAATTTCTTGCGGAAACTTTGCCTGAGGTCCGGCACCCGTTTGCTGACCCGCCCGAATGGTCCGTTTTGATTGAAGTCGGATTGCCCAAGGACACCTCTGTTTCAACAGCCTTTGAGGCCCTTTTAGGCGCAGCGATAGAGGCAGGTCTTGTCCTGGACGGTGTGATTGCACAATCCCAGACGCAGTCTCAGGCGTTTTGGTCTGTGCGCGAACACATCCCCGAGGCCAACAGGCGCATCGGGTCAGTGTCGAGCCACGATATCTCGTTGCCGCTCGGCGCTTTGCCGGGTTTCATCGAAAAAGGATCCGAGTTGATAGCTGCGATCGGGACGTTTCGGATCAATTGCTTTGGCCATGTGGGCGACGGGAACTTGCACTACAACGTCTTTCCGATGCCCGGAAAGTCGCGCGCCGACCACATGGAAGAGCGCGATGCGATCAAACGGGCCATTCACGACCTCGTTCATCAAATGGGCGGTTCGGTCAGCGCAGAACACGGGGTCGGGCGCCTCAAAGTCGCGGACTTGGAACGCTATGGCGACCCGGTGAAACTTGCGGCGATGCGGTCGATCAAGGCGGCACTTGACCCAAACGGGATTATGAATCCCGGTGCAGTGTTGCGGCTTTGAACTGGAAATTCTCGCTTTGCGAGAAAAAGCGCTGCGCTGACGCCGAATCGCGTTTCCTTTGACATGGGCCTGTGATTTATCTGTCGGCTGAACTCACATAGGGGACGAGGCCAGAATGGCCGAGAGTGTTGAAACAGAAAGCCGGAAGCTGCTTGGGCGCTTGCGGGACCTGATGGCGGGCGATGATCCGGGCCAAGCGCGGTTGGACAAAATCACGCAACTGGTCGGTGTATCCATCGGGTGCGAAGTTTGTTCTATCTACTTGTTTCGAGACGAAGAAACGCTGGAGCTTTGCGCGACAGAAGGGTTGAATCCGGACGCTGTGCACAAGACCCGGATGCGACTGGGTGAGGGCCTTGTGGGCCGGGTGGCCCGGCGCCGTCAGGTGGTCAACACGGCGGACGCACCGGGCGCGAAGGGCTTTCGCTATATGCCAGAGACGGGCGAGGAGATCTACTCCAGCTTTCTCGGCGTGCCGATCCAGCGTTTGGGCGATGCTTTAGGGGTGCTTGTCGTTCAGTCAAAAGAGGCGCGCGAGTACAGCGCCGATGAGGTCTACGCGCTCGAAGTTGTGGCCATGGTGCTTGCTGAAATGACAGAACTTGGTGCGTTTGTGGGCGAGGGAGCCGCGCTCTCCGCGCTCCATTCACAACCGGTACTGATCAAGGCGACGACCGGGCAGGAAGGGGCCGCAGAGGGGCATGTGTGGCTCCATGAGCCGCGCGTTGTGGTGGTTAATCCCATTGCCGAAGATCCCGAGCGGGAGCGTGAGCGGCTTCAGGCAGCGGTCGCCGAGTTGCGGGTCGGCGTGGACCAGATGCTGTCAATGGCAGCAGGTGACAAGGATCAGGCCGACGTGCTGGAAGCCTACCGGATGTTCGCCAACTCGCGCAGCTGGCTGCGCCGGATGGAAGATGATATCGCCAGCGGTCTGTCTGCCGAAGCCGCTGTGGAGAAAGAGCAGTCGTTCGCGCGCGGCCGTATGGGGCAGGCGGGCGACGCTTATCTGCGCGAACGGCTCGCCGATCTGGATGACCTCTCGAACCGGCTTTTGCGGATTTTGACGGGGCAGGGCGCCGATACCGGAGCTTCCTTGCCGGAAGATCCGGTACTTGTCGCTCGCAACATTGGACCAGGCGAGCTTTTGGAATATGGCCGTAAGCTCAAAGGCATCGTGCTGGAGGGCGGCTCGGTGGGCAGCCATGCTGCCATCGTCGCACGCGCCTTGGCGATCCCGTTGGTCATCAATGCGCCGCGCATGACAACAGAAGCCTTAAACGGCGATCACATTATGGTCGACGGCGACAATGGCACCGTTCACTTGCGCCCGGATGAGAACGTCGTCACCGCGTTTCGCGACAAGATGGCGATGCAGGCCAAGGCGCAAGAGCGCTACGCGTCGATCCGCGAAAAGCCTGCCGTAACTGCCTGTGGTCGAACAGTTGGGCTCCATATGAACGCGGGCCTGATGGCTGATTTGCCGTCATTGCAAAGCTCTGGTGCGGAGGGCGTCGGCCTATTCCGGACAGAGCTGCAGTTCCTGATCCGCAATCAGATGCCGAAACGGTCAGAGCTTTCCGGCATCTACAAGCGTGTTTTGGACGCTGCAGGAAACAAGCGCGTTGTCTTCCGAACGTTGGATATCGGGTCCGACAAAGTACTGCCTTATATGCGTCCCCAAGATGAGCCGAACCCCGCTTTGGGCTGGCGCGCGATCCGTGTGGGGCTGGATAAGCCTGGCGTGATGCGCATGCAGGTACAGGCGCTGTTGCGCGCGGCAAATGGGCGGCCTTTGACGATCATGTTCCCGTTCATCGCGCAATACGAAGAATACACGCGCGCCCGTGCCGAGGTCGACAAAACCGTCGAGCGCGAACGCAAACTCGGGCATGTCTTGCCCGAAACGCTGGAAGTCGGAGCGATGCTGGAAACCCCCAGCCTCGCCTTCGCGCCGCGCAAGTTTTTTGAAGACGTTGGCTTCATCTCCATCGGCGGCAACGATCTAAAGCAGTTTTTCTTCGCCGCTGATCGCGAAAACGAACGAGTACGTCGCCGCTATGATACGTTAAATGTCAGCTTCTTAGGATTGATTGAGCGGATTGTGGAACGATGTGCCGAAACCGGCACGCCGCTCAGTTTTTGTGGCGAGGATGCAGGGCGCCCCGTGGAGGCGCTGGCCTTCGCGGCAATTGGTCTGCGGGCTCTATCGATGCGGCCGGCATCGATTGGGCCCGTCAAAAGCCTTCTGATGCGGTCAAATTTGGACGAAGTCCGCAAAGTCGTCGCGGACGCTCGGCACAAAGGCGAAATGAGCGTCCGCCCTGCATTGTTATCTTACCTCAAAAATCAAGGGTAAGATATTGTTAATATTATTGAATTGAAGTTAGGGATTGGTCCGCCTGACGAAGATGAGTGCTTGAGCGGGGCCTACGAATGTACGAATTGGACAATCTGATTTTGTCGGCAATTGACGATGACGCTCGTCGGGGAGAGCCGCTCGATCGTAGCAGTGTCGGAATTTACGTTGCACGGCACCGCTCAGGTCGCAAAGAACAAGTTATATATAATTAAATCAGGCGGTTATAAGTTGTAACTTAAGTGGCACATTTGTCTAAAGTGCAGAGTCGCTGTGGCTGGCCAAAATGCTGTTATACACAAGTTATCCACATATCCGGTTTGCGGCGGCGTGAAATTGTTGTCTTATTAAGGCAAATGAGCGAGTCACTGTCCGGACTGTCTGCAGAAAATACCAATAATCTGACAAATCAGCATTTTCGCCCGAGTTATCCTCAAATTCCACGGACTCCGCCGGTCCCAACCTTATCCATTTTTGGTTAATGAAAGGTTAATGATGCAAGAGGACGGTCAGTGCTGTCATTGAGACAGCATGTCAGTTCTTAGACAGTGTGTTCGTGGTTCGGCCTGCCTGATCGTTTTCAAGCCTAAGCCGTGGAGCGTTCTACCATTTTTGCGATGGCGGACAAAAACTCGGACACCTCTGCGACCGTGTTGTAGTGGCACATCGACACGCGCGTGCACCCCTCCAAGCCAAGTGGAGTCAGGATGTTCCCAGAGTAGTGGTCTGGCTTACGGATATGCGTGCGGATGCCTTGATCGCGCAAGCCGCTGACGACGTCGGCCGCCGGGATGCCCTCGATAGCCAGTGATACAAGGCCCTCGCGTGCGGGATTGTCCACACCGCCGATGACCTCGACACCAGGCAGGTCAGCTAAGCCAGTCTGGTTTCCTGTTCCGAACAGCATTGCGTCGGTTAATGCTTGTTCATGCGCATGGATCGCGGCACCCGCCGCTTCGATCTTGGCACGAGGCGTGGCCGCGTCCGAGACTTCCGCGCCCAGCCAAGTTAAGTAATCAACTAAGTCGGACATCGTCGCATAGCTGCCTGTATCGCGCGTCCCGAGTTCCCAGTTAAGGGCCGGGCCTCCCACAAGGCATTCATGCGATGCCAGCGCCATCCGGTCCGATACCCAGGCCACGCCGTAGCCGTGCCTTGAAAAGACTTTATAGGGCGAGATTACGTAGCCATCCACGTCATAGCTGTCGATGGAGATATGTCCGTGCGACGCATGCTGTATTCCGTCGACAAGAATGAAGCACTCTGGCGCAATAGAACGGATTGCGGCAGCGCAGCCTTGCACATCGACGCGCATCCCGGTCACCGGCGATGTATGCAATATCGTCGCGACGGCTGTATCGGGGGTCACGTGTGTGGCGTAACCTTCAGGAGTGACCAAGCCGCGCGCGTCGTCATGCGGGACCTGGATGTAGGTAAGATCCAACACCTCCGCCCAGTGTGTGCAGGCCGAGCGCGTGGCTGGATGCTCGACCGTCGATCCAAGAAGGGCGCCGCGCTTTGCAACCGCAGCTGTGCGAATAAGCCGAAACAAAAGCTCAGTCCCGCTTTCGCCGACAAAGACTTGGCCAGACGCTGCGCCGAAAAACACCATCATGTCCGACTTCGATTTCGAAATGATCTCCCCCAATGCGCCAGAGGCAGGATTGTCGCGGCCCTGATTGTCGGGAATTGCGGCAAACTTGGCAGAGGTGTCCACGACGGACTTGAGCGTCAGCGCACCGCCCGCATTTTCAAAAAAGATGCGCGGGCCTGTGAAAGGGCAGGCCTCAACATGTGCAAAACGCGCACGAACTGCGTCCATCAACCCTGGTGTGTTCGACAGCATAATTGCGACGTCCTTGGTAGCTGTTTCGCGCGACCATGGCAGAGGGATTGGCGATTGACCAGCACGCCTTAGGCGTCGGGGCCCATGACTGCCCGCGCCAAGGGCAGCAATTGTGTTCGCGCCGCTTCGAGCGTTTGACCAGCGCGTAGGCTGGGCGAATAAAGCATGCGCAGCAGCTTTTCGTCGTGGCTGGTCAGTAGCGCAAATTCATCATCATCATTGAAGATCGAAGGGCGTGCATAGGGGCTATCATTGGCAAGTCCCAGGCCCTGAGCCAGTTCTTCGTGGATACATGACAGGCGCATCAGGTCAGGTTGTTCGTCACGGATCAGCGCGATGGCCCGCGTGTAGGTCCCTGGTTTGCCCTGAGGCGTGAAAGCGACGACGAGACAATAGGTTGACCGGGGTAAATCGCGAATTGTGCGGAGCGTTGACGCGTCGATTCTGGGCTCGATCTGACGAATTTGCGTGATAACCGCGTCGCGATCGTCTTCGCCGGCAAAGAAAACGTGAAAGTTCGGACTGCCGCCTCCGACAGAGATGGGATGATTGGTGACACGGGCCAACCTGCGCGCGAACCCAACCACAGCATTGGTATCAGTCGTGCGGTTTGCTGGGCTGACCGACGCGCCAAAGCGTAGATCAAGCCGGACCGAGGACTGCCAGCGACGCAATGGTTGTGGCCCGAGCGTGTACTCGTTGTAGAACGCGATGGCCTCGAAGTTTCGCGCGAGCATCTCTGGCGTATAAGGCGTGTCCACCCCTCCGCCGTCTGTGCGCATCAGACCACGGGTAACTCCGTCGCGCATAACGGCCTGATAGTAGGTACGCAGCGCGGAGCTGGATGCCGAACGAGGCGCAGCCGTGACCGGCATTGCAGCTGGCGTAGATTGTGGCTGACGATCTTGCGGGATGGCCACGTTCGCGGCATCGCACGCCACGAGCGTTCCCGCGACGGCGATGACACCGCACAACCGCCTGAGTTGGCAGCGAAGTGAAGCGGACTGGATCAGCTTGGCACCGATGTCGCGGCCGTGTCGCCGACGCCATCGGCCCGGGCTTTGGCGGCGGCAAGCGTATCGCGCAGCTCTTTTTCCATGTTTTTCAACTCAGTCTCGGCCTCGGCACGCTTGCGCTTGCCTTCATCTGCGATGGCCAGGCTTTCTTCAATCGTGCCGATCAAGTCTGCATTGGCCTGCTTCACCGCGTTGATATCAAAGACGCCGCGCTCCATCTCTTCACGGATCATCTTGTTGCTTTCGCGCAGATTTGCGGCGTTGGCCGTGAGCAACTCGTTGGTCAGATCGTTGGCGTCGCGCACGGCCGCTGCGGCCTCGGCAGAGCGCTGGATGGTCACGGCCTGGGCCAGTTGCGTCTCCCAAAGTGGGACCGTGTTCACGAGCGTGGAATTGATCTTCGTAACAAGGCTCTTGTCGTTTTCCTGGACCAACCGGATGGACGGCAGTGACTGCATCGTCACCTGGCGCGTCAGTTTAAGGTCGTGCACGCGGCGCTCCAAGTCGTCGCGGGCGGCACGCAGATCGCGCAATTCCTGCGCGGCCATGACTTGATCATTTTCAGCGGCGGCTTGAACCGCCGCTTCTTTCGCAGGGATGTCGGTGCTGTCCAACTCGGCCAGCTTCGCTTCGCCCGCAGCGATGTAGAGCGCCAGTTCATCGTAAAACTGCAGTGTCTTTTCATAAAGCACGTCGAGCGATTTGATGTCCTTCAAGAGCGTGTGCTCATGGGCCAGCAAATCGTCTGTGATACGGTCGATCTGGCCTTGGACCTCTTCAAAGCGGGCGGTGAATTTGGCAAAGGGCGCCGCGCGACCAATTAGCTTTTCCCACCACGACCGGTCGCGACGCACGTCGAGTTCCGAGATCGAAAAGCCACGGATCGTGGTAACGATGTTGCGCAAGCCGTCGCCGGCCGGGCCCACATCTTTGTTCCGCACCCCAGCCAGCATGGATTGGGAAATTTCCTGCAGCTCTGCCTGGGCCGAAGAGCCGAAAGAGACGATGGAATTCGTGTCTTCCATGTCGATCTCGTCCATCCGCATCTTGATCGCGGTGCTTGTGCCTGCATCGGCGTCGGCCAAGGGAATAACGGCGCCCGCCTCTTTAGGCTCTGGCAGCGTCAGGGCGGTGACTTCTTCGACCATGGCGACGCTCTCTTGCGCTTTTTGGCGAACTGTTTCTGACATGGGAGCTTCCTCTTGGTTAATCGTCGACGCGCACGCCCTCTCGGGCGAGGCGCTCACGCAAAACTTCAATTTCGATATTCAGATCTGTTCGATCTTCCGCCAGCAGCTTCCGCGTGCGGGCCGAGAAGTTGTCGGTCATGTCGTTCAGAAAGTCTGCGAAATCGCTGCGCGCTTGGGCGTCGCGGGAGCGGCTGTAGATATCCGCGAACTTCGACGTCGCGTCGCGTGCGCCCAAAAGGTACACCCCTAGAAACTTGCGTGCGCCCGAAAGGTCGCGTGGATCTTCTTCGACCGTGCGGATCAGGTCGCGCGCGACCTTCTGAAACTTCTCAACGCGTGCTTCCATATCTCGGTCGCCCGCACGCAGGATTGCGTCCTTCATCGCGTCGAGATGGGCTGCGGCCTCGTCCACGACACGGGCCACGCGGTCCTGTTGGAACGTATCGATGCCTTCCATGCCTTTGTCTCGCAATGGATCAACACCAAAAGATGCAATGTGCAACGCGATCGCTGCGATGCCGTAAATGGCCGAAGCCAGCGCGCCGTTCTGATACGCAAAGCTGGCGGCGGCGATGCCTAAACCAATAAGTGCGGCCGAGGCCAGTTTGCGCGGAAATGCGGGTCGCCGCGCCACGCGGCGCGCGGTGTATTCAGCTTCGGCTTGCAGGCCGCCGCGCAGCAAAAACGCGCCTGCCGCCATCAATGCAGCCCCCACCAAGCCAAGGGCCATGGCAATCGCGCCGTTGTTCAGCGTCAAAAAGACGAGGGGGATGGCTGGAATATACAGCAAATTTGCCCGTGCGCCGACCGGGCTGACCTCGGCCCCGTCGAACTGACCGGCGTCGTGTGTGGCCGGGTCACCGCCTTTGGGCGAGTATTTGCCGCCAAAGCGCTTGGCCATACGACTACAGACCCCCGAGCCAGCCGGTGGACACGCCAAACATCAGCACAATAAGTGCTGCAAAAGCTACCTTTTGAAACGTCGTGCTCATTTACCACCCCTTGCACGCACCATAGCCGCAGCGCAGCAACCTGCCAAGCGCGGTTCTGTTGCGAGCTGTTACGATGACATTGTAACAGCACCGCGTGGGCTCAAGGGGAAAAATGACCCGACGGGATCAAAGGTTGGATTGCCTACCGAGCAGCCGCATTGCTGTTGGCCGCACGTTGGCGCGGTTTGGGTGAGTTTTGATCGATGAAATCAAGCACAAGAGGCCGGATATTGTTGCGCCAGCTTTTACCCGCAAAGATCCCGTAATGGCCTGCACCCGGCTCAAGATGGGACGCTTTCTTGTTTTCAGGCAACCCGGTCAGAAGCTTCAGTGCGGCCACGCATTGCCCGGGCGCTGAGATATCGTCATTGGCACCTTCGACGGTCTTCACCGCGACAGTGGTGATCTTGCCAATATCGACCGTCTTGCCATTCACGACGAAGGCGTTCTTTGCGATCTCACATTTTTTGAAGATGCGTTCGACGGTCGAGAGGTAAAACTCGGCCGTCATGTCCATCACGGCGAGGTATTCGTCGTAAAACCGGTTGTGGGCATCGTGATCAGAGGCTTCGCCCTTCGCGACGCGCTGGATCTGGTCAAAGAATGCCTTGCCGTGGCGATCTGCGTTCATCGACATGAACGAGCTCAGCTGCAAAAGGCCTGGATACACCTTGCGGCCAACGCCCGCGTATTTGAACCCAACGCGTTGGATCATCATCTCTTCGAGTTGGCCCATCGTCACGCGGTGGCCAAAATCGGTCACATCCGTCGCCGCCGCATCCGGATCAATCGGTCCGCCGATGAGAGTCAGTGTGCGCGGCTGTGCCTTGGGGTCTTCTTCGGCAAGGTACGCTGTTGCCGCCAGAGTGAGCGGGGCAGGCTGGCACACAGCGATCACATGCGTGTCGGGGCCAAGGTGTTTCATGAAATCGACGAGGTAGAGCGTGTAATCCTCAACATCGAATTTACCAGCGCTCACTGGGATATCGCGGGCGTTGTGCCAGTCGGTAATGTAGACTTCGCAGTTCGGAATAAGGGACTTCACCGTTGAGCGCAGAAGCGTCGCATAGTGTCCCGACATCGGCGCCACCAGAAGGACTTTGCGCTTTTGCTCGGCACGGCCGGCCACATTGAAATGCACCAGATCACCAAATGGGCGCTTCAGCACGGTGTCAATATTCACAACATGGTCGCGGCCATCGTCGCAGGTGACAGAATCGATGCCCCAATCGGGCTTGACCACCATCCGCTCAAACGAGCGTTCGGTCACTTCACCCCAACTGCGCATCCACACAAGGGCTGGATTTGGCATTGCGGCAAAAGCGGGATAAGACCCCATGGCGCGGGCCGATGCGCCCATCCACTGACTGGTGGTTCGGATGGTTTCCATCCAGTCATAGTTCATCATGTACCGCATGCCGGAGCTCCTTCGTGTGCCACACAAATACAACAACTCTTCACGCAGCCCGTTTTTCACGGTTTACTGTTGCCGGTGGCTCCCCCTCTCCGGCGACATAATGCTGCAGGTGCGAGGTTAGCTGGGATTCGTTTAAATGCAACAAATACACGACAACTTTGGCAGATCGCGCGATGACTGATACCGAAAACCTCCAGAAACTTCAGGATAATCTGGAGAAAGTCGAAGCATTGTCGCAACGGTTGATGACAATTTTCCGCACGCGACCAGGCCATCAACCCACTTTGGATGGGCCATCGCCGGATCTTTATGCAAACGCAGCGCTCGCCATTTGGAAGCAGGCCATGGCGAATCCTGCCAAAATGATCGAGCAGCAGATGGGGTATTGGTCCAAAACTGTGACCCATTTCGTCGAGGCACAGTCCGCTTTGGCGCAAGGTAAATTGCAGGCCCCGGACGATCCCGGTCCGACAGATCGCCGCTTTGCAAACGAACTCTGGGACACGCACCCATACTTCAACTTCGTCAAACAGCAATACATGATCAATGCAGAGGCCGTGCGCGACGCCGTGTCAGAGGCGCAAGATCTGGAGCCTAAGGAAAAGGCGCGCTTGGCCTATTTTTCCGAGCAGATCATCAACATGATGGCGCCGACCAATTTTCTGGCAACCAACCCAGATGCGCTCGAAAAGGCCGTTGCCACCGAAGGTCAAAGTCTCATTGATGGGTTGGAAAACCTGATTTCCGACCTTGAATCCAACCACGGCGAGATGGTCGTTAAGCTCGCGCAAGAAGAAGCGTTTGAACTTGGCAGCAATATTGCCACCACGCCGGGGTCCGTCGTTTACCGAAACCGGATGATGGAATTGATCCAATATGAACCGGTGACCGAGAAGGTTTTTCAGGTCCCGCTTTTGGTCTTCCCGCCTTGGATCAACAAATACTACATCCTGGATCTCAAACAGCAGAACAGCCTTATCAAATGGCTGACAGAGCAGGGCTACACCGTCTTTGTCGTCAGTTGGATCAATCCAAATGCGGCTTACCGTGATGTGGGGCTCGAAGACTACATTGAGGACGGCTACTTGACGGCCATCCGCGAAGTCAAAGAGATCACCAAGCAAAAGCAGATCAACGTTGTGGGCTACTGTATTGCCGGAACAACACTCGCCCTCGCGCTGAGCTTAATGAAGCAACGCAAAGACGCGTCCATTAAGTCCGCGACGTTCTTCACTGCGCTGACAGATTTCGACAACCAGGGTGAGTTCACGCCATTTTTGCAGGATGACTTCATCGACGGGATCGAAAAGGAATGCGCCGACAAGGGGGTGTTGCCTTCGGTGATTATGGCGCGCACCTTTTCTTTCCTGCGGTCCAATGACTTGGTCTATGGTCCCGCAATCAAGAGTTACATGATGGGCGAGACGCCTCCGGCCTTTGATTTGCTTTACTGGAATGGGGATGGGGCAAATCTGCCGGAGAAGATGGCGATGCAGTATCTGCGGGGACTGTGCCAACGAAACGAACTTGCGACCACCGGCTTTGACCTGATGGGCCACCACCTTGTGCTTGACGACGTGGATCTGCCGCTGTTCGCGGTCACCTGCGAAACTGATCATATCGCCGCGTGGAAGGACTGCTATCGCGGTGTTCAGCAGATGGGGTCAAAGGACAAAACATTCATCTTGTCCGAGTCGGGGCATATCGCCGGCATTGTTAATCCGCCGACGAAAATGAAGTACGGCCACTACACAAACGCCGATCTCTCGCACGATCACCGCGCGTGGCGCGACACGGCGGAAAAGCACGCTGGGTCTTGGTGGCCACGTTGGCATGATTGGCTGTCTGGATTTTCTGGCAAGAAGGTTGCGCCACGCGTGCCGGGACAGGGTGGGCGACACATTTTGGGTGCCGCACCCGGCGAATACGTGAAGGCGAAAGCGGCACTTTAATCGGCTTAGATTCTGCGAAAAATCGCGCATAGCTACAGAGAAAGGCGAGTCTGTGGCTGGATCGGGTTTGCTAAGTGGCTGGTTTGTATTCGATTTTTGCGAAGCAGAAAAAACTTATGCTGCACTGCAGAAAAAGGTTGAAATGCTGCGATGCAGCGTGCATATTATTTGCAACTGCAGCGAAGGTTGCTGCACACCTGAAGGAATAGAAAATGGCTCAGACACAAGACTTCACCGCGATGCTCAAAGACATGATGGGTGCGTTTCCAGTTGATACAAAAGCAATGGAAGACGCGTTCAAAACAACAGCAGCGCTGAACGAGAAACTCTCTGCGGTTGCATTCGACGCCGTTGAGAAGTCGACAGAACTTTCGTCCAAGTGGACAAAAGACACGCTGACAAAAATGTCCGACATGACAAAAGCGAAAACAGAGCCAGCTGACTACGCAAAAGCGATGACAGACTTTGCTTCCTCTTCCGCCGAGGTTGCTGCAGAGCACATGGCCGCTTTCGCAGAAATCGCGAAAAAAGCACAAATGGACACAATGGAACTGATGATGGCCGCTGGCAAAGACATCCAAGAAGATGCCGCAGCTGTTGTCAAAAAAGCGACAACAGAAGCGACAGCAGCCGTCAAGAAGGCCGCCGCAAAGTAAGTTCGTAAGGTACCAGTGGGTCTGTACTGAGTTTCAAATTTGCGCCTCTCCTCCTCCCTATGGCGCAATGTTGTGGGGCGGATCTTCGGATCCGCCCTTTTTTTTGTGCAACACGCACCGTCTTGACCGACCAAAACGTGTAACAGCTATTTGAAAGCTCTGGATTTTCCCACAAGGCTGGGCCAAGCTATGGGTCTGAACCAACGGGAGGTTGGGTATGGCCGAAAAAGTCGCACCTTTGTTGATTAAGCGTTACGCATCGCGCAGGCTCTATAATACCGAGACCAGCGATTACGTGACCCTTGAAGATATCGCAGGGTTCATTCGGGAAGGCCGCGATGTCCAGATCGTCGATCTTAAGACAGGTGATGACCTCACACGACAGTACCTTCTGCAAATCATCGCTGAGCATGAAAGCAAAGGCGAGAGTGTGCTGCCGGTTGATCTATTGAACGATCTCGTCCGCAGTTACATGGGGGGCGGTGCAAGTGTTGTGCCGCAGTTCTTGCAGGCCAGCTTTGAGATGCTGCGCGATGGACAAAGCCGAATGATGGAAAATATGTCCGCCATGAACCCTATGGCGAAAATGCCAGGGTTCGATGCGATGCAAGCCCAGCAACAAGCCTTTATCAAAGCGATGACAGGCGGCATGTCGGGCGGATGGACGGGCGGTGCGGCGGAGGACAGCCCATCTGACGCGCCGGAAAGCAAGGAGGACCTCAATGACATCAAGCGTCAGTTGGCCGACTTGCAGGAAAAGCTATCTAAACTGAGCTAAAAAAATGCCGGTATGCGAAATCGCACACCGGCAAATTTGTTTAATTTTGTCGCTTCAACACATGCACCCAATACGATCGGTGCAGGTATAAAATAACGTGCGAGCGTTCCTAAACTTGGACACTAAATGGCCGAGTTATCCGTACACCCCCTCAGCAGATCTTTATGCATTTGTTACAATTAAGACTGGTAAACACACCACTCACGGCCACAATGGGGCCACATTTCAACGCGACCTGTCAAACTTTCCTGTCCGTTTTTCGATATGAAAACGGCGATTGGTTCCTTGTTGGAAACAGTCATAAAAGACGCGCGTCATCACGAGTATCTCGCGCACAATCGAAGACAATCGCGCCATGCGTGTAAGCACTTTTGTCAAAGTGAAAGCGGCCTACGTGGTCGTGTCGCGACGCCAGGGCTTGGAGTTTTCTATCTTTGGTGGAGATTCGTTTTGATAGGAGCGAATCAAGCGGTCCATTGCTTGGCGTGCGATACGATTGTGGGAGGGCGAGAAACCGAGAGTGGCGACCATTTTCCAGTGCCCGTACATCAGGCTCACGAACAGATAGGACAGTTCTTCGGCGCTCCGTTGGTCGAGTTCCGAGTGCTGTACAGCGAATTCGTGGCTCAGAACTTGTCCGACGAGCTTGTATTGGTCCGCAAGCGCATCCTGAACCCGCGGGCGAGAGTTGGCCAGTGACATCATGGCATCGTAGACGCTGTCATCCGCTGGCTTTGGGCGGCCTTCCAGTAAATTGAAATAGAAATCGAGGAAAGCATCGACACGCGCGGGCCCATCAAGCTGCCCTGCCGTACTGATCAAGGCATCTCGGTAAACCTCTGCCATGCGGTTGCAGACCTCCAGCATCAGGTCGTCGGGCTCAGGGAAGTGATAGCGGACCAATTGCCGCGTCAGCCCCGATACCTCCGCGATCCGGTCATAGGATATGTGTGGCAACCCGTGGGACAGGAGGGCGTCGAAAGCCCCATCTATGATTTGTTGACGACGCGATGCTGCGCTTTTGGCCCGAGCCATGCAGAATTCCTCAACTTTAACGTCTACAGCTTGGCCGACTGAAAAAATGGCTCAAGCAGATAATAGAGATTTTTTCAAAATGACAGGGAAGCGGTCAATCCTCCGCCCCCTCGGGAACAATCGCATGTTTGGTTGAATTTGGCCAGACCACGCGGGGCGATCTGGCCCGGGGCGCTTTACTCGGCCGCGATTTGGCCTAGCGCGACAGCATTCATGGCCTGCAAAAGGACCTCAGCGATCGCGTCGATCTCTGTGCGTGTGAGGCGCACCGGCAGGCGTACATCACAGGCACGCATCAACATGGCGCGTGTTTGCGGCAATTCGGGAACTGTTTCCATAAATTGCCAATTCCAAAATGCGCGCGCATTATCTGCCGATTGACCAAAGATTTGCACTTTGACGCCTCGGCTTTCTGCGGCTTTGGCGAATGCTTGAATTTGGGTGTCGCTCAAGTTTTCCAGATTGAACTGAATGGAGTCAGGCGCCCGATGTTCGCCGGGCAGCGGCGGTGGTACGTGAATGAATTCGGACTGGTTCAGGATACCGGCCAAATAGTCGTGGTTGGCCAGACCATCGGTGCAGCGCCGTTCGAGTTCTGGCAGTTGTGCGCGGACGATGGCAGCCGAGAGGTTCGACAGGCGCAGATTGTAAAGTGGCAGCTGGTTTTGCCATTTTGCGAAAGGTTCGGCCAACACAGGGTGCTTTTTCCAGTTATGTTCGTAAGCGCCGGACATAATGATGGCACGCGCGACGAGGTCTGCGTCGTCCGTGATCAGGATACCGCCTTCGCCTGCATTGATCATCTTATAGGACTGGAAGGAAAAGCAGCCGATTTTGCCAATGGTCCCGATCTTTTCGCCATTCCAGAGCGTTCCCAGCGAGTGGGCGGCGTCTTCAATCACAGGGATGCCCTTTGCATCGCAGAGTGCCATGATCGCATCCATGTCCGACGTGTGGCCGCGCATGTGGCTGATGATCACGGCTGCGATGTCTTGGTCGATCTTCGCCGCGAAGTCGTTCATGTCGATGCGGTAGTTATCGCCCACTTCGCACAGCACCGGCTGACAGTCGGCATGCACGATCGATGAAGGCACCGCTGCAAATGTGAAGCCTGGGATCAGAACCCGTGCATCACGCGGCAGGTCCAGCGCCTTGAGTGACAAAAACAGCGCGGCAGAGCAGGAGGAGACTGCGAGGGCAAACCGGCTGCCCATCATCTCGGCAAATTCGGCTTCCAAAAGGCTGACCGGCGCGTCTGATGGGGCCGTGTAGCGGAAGAGGTCGCCCGACTGCATCAGGCGCTCAATCTCGGCCATCACGCGGGGGGGAATAGGTTCGGCGGCGTGGACGTCGGGAAGGCTCGACATTTGGGAATCCTTATATCCTGTTTTCGAGTTCCTTAAACTAATGCTGCGTGCGCAGAAAGGCAAAACTGCTTCAAATGCCGAACTATTGCGCTAAAGCCGCTATAGGCCCAAGCGGTCACGCAGCGCGTACCAGGTCATTGCCAGCGCCAAGAGTGGCGTGCGGGCACGCGCACCACCCGGAAAGCGCGGTGTGGGGACGCGCGACAAGGTGTCGAACCCGTCGCCGTCGCCAATGATCGCCTGCGCCATCAGCTTACCGCTAAGGGTGGCCATGCCAACGCCGTGGCCTGAATAGCCCGAGGCAGAGAGCACGTTTGGCGCCACGCGTGCCACGTAAGGCAAACGGTTCATGGTAATGCCCAAGGTCCCGCCCCAGACATAGTCAAAGGCAGTGTCCGACAGGTGCGGAAAGATCTGGGACAAAGGCTTGCGCACGGTCGCATCAATGTCGCGCGGAAAGCGCTGGCCGTAACTCTCCCCCCCGCCAAAAAGCAGCCGCCCGTCATGCGACAGTCGGAAGTAGTTCACGACAAAGCGGTCATCGGCCACGGCGATGTCTTGCGTTAGAACCTCGTGCGCGCGGGCACCCAATGGCTCTGTCGCGGCGATAAAATTGTTGATGGGCATAACGCGGGCCGCGACATTGGGGCTGAGGTCTTGCGAATAGCCATTGGTCGCCAACACGACGTGATCGGCCTGGACCTCTCCGTGGGCGGTTTTCAGGCGCATACGCAGGCCGGTCTCCAGCGATGTGACCTCTGACCGCTCAAAGATCCGAACGCCAGTCGACGCCGCAGCGCGTCCCAGCCCCAGGGCAAAGGCCAAGGGGTGCAGATGGCCAGCCTCTGGATCAAAGAGGCCGCCTCGGTAGCTCGGCGAGGGGCAGAGCGCGGACAGGCCCGCGGCGTCCAGCGCCTCCAGCGGATAGTCGTAGGCTTTGTTCATATGCGCGGCATAGTCGCGCAGCGCGCGCGTTTCGGCGTCCGACGAGGCCGCCCAGGCCAGGCCAAGCTTTAAGTGGCAATCTATTCCGTGTTCTGTGACGAGGGATGCAACCAGCGCCTTAGCATCTTGGCCTAGGTGCCAGAGCTTACGCGCCGCGTCGTGGCCCACCATGCGCTCCAACTCTTGCTGGTCGCGGCGCTGACCTGACCCAAGCTGTCCGCCGTTACGTCCTGATGCCCCAAAGCCAACGCGGTGGGCGTCAAGAAGGACAACATCGCGCCCGGCTTGCGCCAGGTGCAGGGCCGCCGACAGCCCCGTATAGCCCGCGCCAACAACCGCGACATCCGCTGTGACGCTGCCTTGTAGGGGATCGAAGGGCTCCAACGGTGGCGTGCTAGCGGCGTACCAACTGGCCGGATGCACGCCGGGGCTGTCATTGGTGTATAGCACGCGCGCGGCCCCCCTTTGCCAAAACGCTAGACGTTTAAAAGGAGGTGCTCACGTTCCCACGGCGAGATGACGGCCAGGAACTCTTCGTACTCGGTGCGTTTGACGATGCCATAGACGCGCGCAAAATCGGGGCCCAACACATCGTGCAGTGCTTTGGCCCCGTCGAAAAGGTCCAGCGCGTGGCCCATATCGCGGGGCAGGTCGGTTTCGCCCTCGTAGGCGTCGCCGCGATACTGACGGTCCGCGCGGCGCTCCTCCATCAGGCCCAAATATCCGCAAGCGAGCGAGGCCGCGATGCCTAGGTAGGGGTTGCAATCCATGCCAGCGATGCGGTTTTCGACGCGCCGTGCGGCGGGCTCTGAGAGCGGCACGCGGATCCCGGTGGTGCGATTGTCGCGCGCCCATTCCAGATTAATCGGGGCCGCGTGGTCGCGCACAAAGCGGCGATACGAGTTCACATACGGCGCTAAAACCGCGAGCGCTGCAGGCAAGTAGTGCTGAAGCCCGCCGATAAAATGGAAGAACGCATCCGTGTCGCCTTCTTGCGGGCCGACAAAGATGTTTTGGCCGGTTTTTTGGTCCAGGATCGAATGGTGGATATGCATGGCCGAGCCCGGCTCGCCCGCAATCGGTTTGGCCATGAATGTTGCAAAGCAGTCGTGGCGCAGCGCCGCCTCGCGGATGATGCGCTTGAAGTAAAACACCTCATCCGCCAGCTTGACCGGGTTGCCGTGGCGCAGGTTGATCTCTAACTGGCCCGCGCCGCCTTCTTGGGTGATTCCGTCAATCTCAAATCCTTGGGCCTCGGCAAAGTCATAGATGTCGTCGATCACGGGGCCAAACTCGTCGACGGCGGTCATCGAATAGGCCTGACGCGCCGCCGCCGGGCGGCCAGATCGGCCCACCATGGGTTCGATATCACGCG
>CAWUIP010000011.1:0-50837 GCA_963922415.1 uncultured Aliishimia sp.
TCAGGTGCTAGTGTCCGTATGGACGTGGAGGTTCGAGTCCTCTCCTGGGCACCATATCCCAAACTTTGAGAAACCCGCTTTTCCAAATGTCCGAATAGTAATGTTAATTTCGGGATTAGTGCGCTTCTGTTCCCGCTGTTTGCTGGCGTGATTTGCAGT
Source organism: uncultured Aliishimia sp. (assembly GCA_963922415.1). GTDB lineage: Bacteria > Pseudomonadota > Alphaproteobacteria > Rhodobacterales > Rhodobacteraceae > Aliishimia. Next base: position 160 of record CAWUIP010000011.1, read on the forward strand.
CCAGTTTGAGCACCATTCGACTTAGGTGAACCTGTGCCTTTCAAGGTGCTTTCCGGTGTTTTGAGGGCATGCAAGGAAGATACCCGCGGATTTTGGGTTTTCTCGCACGTGCGTCCGCCAACTGAATTGGTCCGTTGCCATGTTTGGGAAGTCACGCGTCAAGACTGAGGCATAAGCGACCCCTGTTTCTCTGCTTCTAAGTCCGCACTGTGAATCGAGAGATGCGCACGATGGGCAGGAACATTACTTTGCATTGAAGTGGAAAAGCTGTTCGCCTTCGACTTCATACCCGTCGATCCACTTCTGTGCGGCTTTGGAAGTTAGCCACACCTCGAACGTGTTGGCTGCGGCTGCGTTGATGTGCGTGTGGCGTTCGGGGTTTGTGGGCAGAAAGGCGTACTGATTGAAAAGCTCGGGATCGCCCTGGAATAATAGGGTCAGACCAGCTTTGTTTCTAAAGTTAAGCCATGTGGCGCGGTCTGTGAGTATATATGCGTCTAGCCCAGCGGCTGTGTTCAAACTAGCGCCCATGCCCGCGCCAACTTGGGCGTACCACCTCCCGAACCTCTCTGGATCAAGGCCGGCTGCTTGCCACAATCCAACTTCTTTGCGGTGGGTTCCACTGTCATCGCCGCGGCTTACAAAACGGGCGCCACGCGCATGAATGCGCGACAGGGCCTGTGCGGCTCGATCGGCTGCGGCGGTGTTTGCCGGGTCCGCTTTTGGCCCAACAAGAACGAAGTCATTGTACATGATTTCTCTGCGATGCGTGGCGTGCCCCGCGGCCACAAAAGCGCGCTCTGCTTCGCGAGAATGCACCAGAACCGCATCCACATCGCCAGCTTGTCCAAGGCGCAGCGCCTGCCCGGTGCCCACGACCAGCAAATGCACGTCAATCCCAGTATCATTCTTGAACTGCGGCAGCAAAATTTCGGCCAAGCCTGAATTCTGGAACGATGTCGTGACCGCTAGCCGCATGGAATCGGCCCACAGGTGAGAGCCACACAACATAAGACAACACAGTGCAAAGCGGATCATTCCACAATGTCTCCTTTTAGATAGGCGGCCAGTTCTTTGGTTTTGGGCGTTTCAAGAAGCTCGCTGGCTGGACCAGCCTCAAGCACATGGCCCTTGTTCAGAAATACAATGTCGGTCGCAAGTCGCCGCACTTGGCCCAAGTCATGCGTCGCCAGCAATATCCGCGTGCCCGCGTCTCGTGCTTCGGAAATGAGTGTTTCGATGGTGCGCGTCGCCCGACCATCCAGGTTGGTGCAGGGCTCATCGGCAAACAAAATGCGCGGGCCAGTTATCAGGGCCCGTGCCAACGCAAGCTTCTGCTTTTCACCGCCCGATAGGCGTGCTGCGGGTTGTGTAAGAGCATGCGACAGGTCGATGCGCGCCGCCCATTCTTTGACCTGACAGCCGACTTCAGTCCTAGGGCGTTTCCGGAGCTGCAGCGGAAACGCCAAGTTCTCGGCAACAGATCGACGCAGCATGGCAGGCGATTGGAAGACAAAGGCCTGGTCCAGCGGGGGCACATCAGCCCATGACATGGTGCCCGAGCGCGGTTTCTGTAACCCGTGCAAGGTTTTCAACAGCGTCGTCTTGCCCGATCCATTTGGGCCTATGAACACAGTCAGGCCCTTCGACGCCAACGAAAGATCAACTGGCCCGACCAATCGCTTACCTTTCTGCGCGACAACCAACCCGCTGGCCGACAATGGCTCCAACTTTCGCGTCACCACCGACCCTCGCGCTCCGTTGCGGACACTGCATGGATCACAAAACTCACAAGAAGCGACAGAGTGATCAAGACAAGCCCCAGGCCTAAGGCCAAGGCGAAGTCACCTTTTGATGTCTCAAGCGCGATCGCCGTCGTTAAAACCCGCGTGACCTCATCGATGTTGCCGCCGACGATCATGATGGCGCCCACTTCGCCAATCGCACGACCGAAACCGGCAAGCCCGGCGGTCAGAAGAGCCCGGCGTCCATCCCACAGGATTGTCTGCATGCGCTGCGTCCGGGTCGTTCCGAACGAAATTAACAGATCACGATACTCCGCCCAAAGATCACGCATGGCCTGGTGTGTGATCGACGCAATCAGGGGCGTGATAATGATGACCTGAGCGATGATCATCGCGGTCGGGGTGAACAGCAGTCCCAAGACCCCAAATGGACCCGACCTAGACAAAAGGATGTAGACGAAAAGGCCAACAACGACAGGCGGCAATCCCATCAGGGCATTGAGAGCCGCGATGGCTGGGCGACGATATCGAAAACGCTTTACGGCGAGCCAAGCCCCAAGTGGCAAAGCAAGGCAGCACGAGATGAACAGGGCTGAGAGACTCACATACAGAGACCGTACCGTCACATCCAACAACGCGGGGTCGAGCGTCACAATCAAGCGCAGTGCAGACCCAAAGCCGTCAAGCAGGTCAAACATTGCAGCGCCTGGTGCGCGATTGAAGCGCCCTTGTGAATATGACAACCAAAAGCATGGCCGCCTTCATCCTCAGATTAGACAGGGGTGTCAAACAGTTGCTGATAGCCCGCCAGGCCATCTCGCGGGCGCGTCAGATGTAAGGTTTATCGATCTGAACAAGTCTGCGCAGTTGCGCCAACTCTTCCTCTTGCTGACCTTGACTCTCAAACAGTTCCGCACAGAGCATTAGAAGTTGTCTCTCAAACAAAACCAACTCAGCTTCTTTCGCACGCTTTTGCGCCGTTAGGGCCAACGCAATTGCAGCGTCGACCCGATTTTCTGCCCGCAGAACGCGCGCATGCTGCAGAGACAAAACAATCTCTGCGCGAACATCTTTGCTTTGCACAGCGCGCGGTATCGCCTTTGAGATTGCTTTCAGAGCCATGCACGTCTGGTCTAGTTCGACGTAGGTTTGCGCCTTGACCGCACAGATGTACGGCTGGATGACCAAGTTTTGGTGCTCCTCCGCGCTATCACAGGCTTGTTCAAGCTGATCCAACGCTTCGCTTGGGCGCTTATCCAAGAGCTGAGCTTGCGCAATGTTTATGTGTACGCGCGCGATATCGGGACCATTGGCCAACGTCAGCGCCTGTTCGAACCCGCTCTGCGCGAGATCGAAGCGCCCAGAGCTTAAATGGATCAAGCTTGACACAACAAGCCTATCGATCAGCGTCGATGCGTGGTGTTCCGGAACGCGCAGCGAGAACGCCTCTGAAATGGTCTGAAGCGCGAGGTCGCGCCGATTGCGGTTGAAATGGACCAATGCCAAGACGCCAAGGGCATCTGCAATAGCGTGATCAGCCCCAGTATCTTTCAACCTGGCGATGGCGCGGTGCGCGTCTTCTTCAGCGCGAACCATGTCACCGCGCCAGACGGCTTGCCAAGCGAGTGTACGCATCGCCAAACCATTGCGGCGGCGTGCACTTTTAGGCCGCTTTGGACCAGAGCCAAGCGTCAGGCCGATGACGTTCTCAGCCAACTTTATGCTTTGCGCGCGATCAAACCAACGGATCGCCCAGGCTTGGTGGTTCAGAAACGTCGTATCCGTGGTCGCACTGTACATTCGAATTAGTCCGAAAAGTCTTGACAAGTAACGCTTTACGTCAGCCCAGACCCGTTGTGGGAACCAACAAACCACCACATGGGTAAGTATCGTTGACCCTCAAACAGAGACATTGCGCGACGCCTTTGACCCGCAATCGCCACTACGAAACCCAACTACAGTCCCAGCTTTACGCATGTAAATTTGCGCACGGCTAGTTCCCCTCACGCAGCCGTGATACAAGATTTGGGGTTATATTCCAATCTTGGATTTTGAATTCGGTCCCAACGCCAGCATTCTTGTGAGTTTTTTTCGCTTCGTTCGTCAGCGGCCACGGGCGATTGGAACGTACTCTTTGAACAAAAGCGTTACGATTTTCTGAGCATAGGCAAAAATCAGTAACGTTAATCTTGCTTCGAATCATGCGCTGCCGTACCAAAAGACGAAAGGCAGTCTGTCCCGACTGCTTTGCAGGACCCGCTTGGGAGTAGCGAAATCAATGTACGCACAGATGGTCAAAACCGACGCCCCGACCTCCCCAGATCAAATGTCCGCAGACGAACGCGCCTTTCAGGACAGGATTTCTGCTGGCGAGAAAATAGAGCCCAAGGACTGGATGCCCGACGGCTACCGCAAAACATTGATCCGTCAGATCGGTCAGCATGCGCATTCCGAGATTGTTGGCCAATTGCCAGAGGGCAATTGGATCACGCGGGCCCCGACCCTTGAGCGCAAGGCGATCCTTTTGGCCAAAGTTCAAGATGAAGCCGGGCATGGTCTTTATCTGTACTGCGCAGCCGAAACTTTGGGCGTGTCGCGTGATGATCTGACGCAACAGCTCCTAGATGGTCGCATGAAGTACTCGTCGATCTTCAGTTATCCGACTCTAACATGGGCGGACATGGGCGCAGTTGGATGGCTTGTCGATCAGGCTGCTATTTTGAACCAAGTTCCGTTGCAGCGCACCTCTTACGGCCCATACGCGCGCGCCATGGTCCGCATTTGCAAGGAAGAGAGCTTTCATCAGCGTCAGGGCTTCGACATCATGATGAAAATGTGCGCCGGAACAACGGCACAAAAGCGCATGGCCCAAGACGCGCTCAACCGGTTCTGGTTCCCATCTTTGATGATGTTCGGTCCGTCAGACGCCGAAAGTATACATTCCGCACAGTCGATGGCTTGGAAAATCAAGATGAACACCAACGACGAACTGCGCCAGAAGTTTGTCGACGATGTTGTTCCCCAAGCTGAATACCTTGGGCTCGAAATTCCGGACCCGGACCTCACTTGGAACGAAGAACGCGGTCATTACGACTTCACAGACCCCGATTGGTCCGAGTTCTTCGATGTGCTGAAAGGCAATGGCCCCTGCTCTAAAGAGCGCCTTGAGGCCCGCAATAAGGCATGGGACGACGGTGCTTGGGTGCGTGAAGGTATGCTGGCCCACGCCGAAAAGAAGCGCGCCCGAAAACTGGCTGCTGAATAGGCTCTAAGCGAGGAAAAATGTCGCAAGAATGGCCCCTTTGGGAGGTATTTATCCGCGGTCAGCATGGCATGTCGCATCGACATGTCGGGTCTTTGCATGCGCCCGATGCAGAGATCGCGTTAAAGAACGCGCGTGATGTCTATACGCGGCGCAAGGAAGGGCTCAGCATCTGGGTTGTTGAAAGTGATAAGATCGTGGCCTCCGATCCGCGTGACAAGGAGGCGCTATACGATCCTGCGGACAGCAAAGTATATCGGCACCCGTCGTTCTTCAAAATTCCCGAAGATGCAGGCAAAATGTGATGAACCCGGACGTCGAATTTCTGCTGCGTCTTGGCGACAACACTCTGGTTCTGGGGCATCGTCTGTCCGAATGGTGCGGCCACGCGCCTGTCTTGGAAGAAGACATCGCGCTCGCAAACATCGCGCTTGATCTCATCGGTCAAACACAACTTTGGCTGGGTCTTGCGGCCGAACGTGAGGGGCAAGGACGCAGCGCCGATAATTTGGCTTTTCTGCGGGACGCTTGGGATTTCCGGAACCTGCTTTTGGTCGAACAGCCCAATCGCGACTTCGGTCATACAATGATGCGCCAATTCCTGTTTGACGCGTGGCATGTACCGTATTTGCGGGCGCTCACATCATCAGAAGATGAACAGATTGCTGCCATTGCGCAAAAGTCGCTGAAAGAAGCTACGTATCATCTGGACCGCTCTTCAGACATCGTCATTGCGCTGGGCGATGGGACAGACGAAAGCCACGCCAAAATGCAGGGCGCATTGGATCGATTGTGGCCCTACATTGGCGAAATGTTTGAATGGGACGCCGTCGATGCAGACCTTGCGCCCGACGCCGCGGCAATTCGGGAGGCCTTTGATCAAACAGTTCACGGCACGTCCGCCGAAGCGACCCTAACTTTGCCCGACAGCACATTCGCGCACAAAGGCGGGCGCAACGGGCAACGCCGCAGCGAACATCTTGGGCACATGCTGGCCACAATGCAGTGGCTTCAGCGCGCGTACCCGGGGGCCACATGGTAACCGCACGTCCCTCCATCGCTCAGGTCAAAGACTGGTTGGACCATGTGCCAGACCCGGAGATCCCGGTGATTTCACTGATGGATCTGGGCGTTGTGCGGGATGTCGCCTGGCAAGGCGACACGCTGGAAGTCACCGTCACACCGACCTATTCTGGCTGCCCCGCGACCCGCGTGATTCAAATGGATATCGAAACGGCACTGCGAGATCGAGGGATCGAAAACCTTAGCCTGATTGAGCAGATCGCCCCGCCTTGGACCACAGACTGGCTGTCCGAAAAAGGTCGGGCGCAGCTGAAGTCCTACGGAATCGCGCCGCCAAATTCGGCCAAAGGGCCGGCAGCCTGCCCCTATTGCGGCTCTGCTGCTGTCGAGAAGATCAGCCAATTCGGATCGACTCCGTGTAAGTCGCAGTGGCGCTGCACCGACTGTCTGGAACCCTTCGACTACTTCAAGTGCATTTAATGTCCAGCTTTCACCGCCTCCGCGTATCTGACGTGCACAAAACCATTCGCGACGCAGTTGTCGTCACGCTAGAGCCCGAAGACCCAAAGGTCTTCGACTTCATCCAAGGCCAGTACCTGACGTTCCGACACACAATCGACGGCACGGAACTTCGCCGGAACTACTCAATCTGCGCCGGTAAAGACGATGGCACGCTTCAAGTCGGGATAAAGCGCGTCGAAGGCGGGGCGTTTTCGTCTTTCGCCAACGACAATTTGGCAATTGGCGACGTGTTGGAGGCAATGCCGCCGCAGGGCAAATTCTTCACTGAAATAGAGCCAAACAGGGCAAAAACCTATATCGGCTTTGCAGGTGGATCCGGGATAACGCCCGTTCTATCGATCTTGAAAACAGTCTTAGCACGGGAGCCAAACAGCCGCTTTACGCTCGTTTATGCCAACCGTGCGCCAAACACGATCATGTTCCGTGAGGAGCTTGAAGACATCAAGAACACGTATATGGGGCGGTTTACCCTGCTCCATGTACTGGAAACCGGCGAGCCAGACATCGAACTTTTGGCGGGCCGCGTTGACGCACAGAAGTGCCATGCATTGTTTGCGCATTGGATTGATGTTGGCGCGGTCGATACCGCGTTTATCTGCGGACCCGAGCCGATGATGCATTCCATCGCGGCTGCGTTAGAGGCAGAAGGCCTGTCAAAAGATCAGATCAAGTACGAACTCTTTGGGGCTGCGCAAGAAGGACGTGTCGCCATACGTAAGCGGCGCGATAACGCACAGAAGAACGGAGCGCAGGCCTCGGTGATCATCGATGGAACCGCTCACCAAATACAGGTTGGGACATCGCAATCCGTCCTTGAAGCTGCCCTGGCGCAAAATCTTGACGCGCCCTACGCGTGCCAGGCCGGAGTATGTTCGACCTGTAAGGCAAAGCTTTTGGAAGGCGAGGCCGAGATGGTTACCAATCACGCGCTGGAGGACTATGAGGTGCGGGCAGGTTTCGTTCTGACCTGCCAGTGTTTCGCGGTAAGCGACTACCTTGTCCTGGACTACGACCAACACTAGGCGAGACGGACAATGGCTTTAACATCGAGTTTCCAGCGGGTTGAGAGTTTTGTGACCGGCGCCTGGGTGCCCCCAGGACCTGACGCGCGCGCAATCGAAAGTGCCATTACCGGCCAAGTGATCGCTGAGGCCGGGAATAGTGCTTTGCCCTTTGCAGAGTTAGCTGCATGGGCGCGCGAAACCGGAGCCGCGGCACTTCAGAACATGACCTTTCACGCACGGGCCCGCATGCTGAAGGCGGTCGCGCTACATCTCAACGAACACCGTGAGGCGCTTTACAAGATTAGCTATGAGACCGGCGCAACACTGCGCGATCATAAGATTGATATTGATGGCGGCATCGGAACGCTTTTGGTTTATGCGTCCAAAGGGCGACGAGAATTGCCAGACGCGAAAACCTACCTGGACGGTGCGCCAGAACAACTTGGTCGTGCGGGCCAATTCCTTGGCCAACACATTTGTGTTCCAAAACAGGGTGTGGCGATCCATATCAACGCCTACAACTTCCCTGTTTGGGGCATGTTGGAAAAGCTGGCGCCGACGTGGCTGGCCGGCATGCCAGCCATCGTTAAACCCGCCACGGCCACGTGCTATGTCACCGAGGCCTGCGTGCGGCTTATGCTGGAAAGCGGACTGATCCCAGATGGCGCCCTGCAGCTTGTGGCAGGCGGGATAGGTGATCTACTTGATCATACCGTCTCCCAAGACGTTGTGACGTTTACAGGGTCTGCTGCAACAGGTTTGAAGTTGCGCAGCCATCGGACCCTTCTTGCCAACGGCGTTCCTTTCACGGCGGAACAGGATAGTCTCAATGCGTCGATCTTGGCGCAGGATGCGGCCCCTGATACGCCAGAATTCGATCTGTTCGCAAAAGAAGTTGTGCAAGAACTCACGGTCAAAGCTGGCCAAAAATGCACCGCGATCCGACGCATGATCGTGCCAGAGACCCAAGTAGACGCCGTTATCACCGCGGTATCCGAGCGACTGTCTGCAATCAAAATTGGGGACCCACGCAACTCTGACACCGGAATGGGCGCTTTGGTCTCGCAATCACAACGCAAGGCCGTCACCGAAGCATGTAACGTCCTTGCGCGCGAAGCAGAATGCGTGTTCGGCACCGCGGAGGCGGAAACACATCCCGGTGCATTCATGTCACCCAGGCTCTACTACTGTGCCGACGCGGACAGTGCGATACATGTGCATGACACAGAAGCTTTTGGCCCGGTCGCGACGATCTTGGGCTATCGCGACCTGGATCACGCGATTGACTTGGCGAACCGGGGTGGCGGATCGCTGGTAACGTCGCTTATCACGCATGATCCGAGCACTGCAGCACATGTGGCCTTGGGCATCGCGCCGTACAACGGCCGCATCTACGTAAATGACCGCACAGCTATGGCCGAGGCAACCGGGCATGGCGCACCGCTTCCGCATATGGTGCACGGCGGCCCGGGACGCGCAGGCGGCGGGGAAGAACTAGGCGGCATCCGCGCAGTTTTGCACTACATGCAGCGCACAGCGATCCAGGGCAGCCCCGACATGTTGTCAGCGATAGGGTCCGCATGGGTACCTGGCGCATCGACAGATGGCGCTAAACCTCACCCATTTACCCGGCGCTTTGGCGACTTGGCTCTTGGCGATACCATCATCACCGACAAACGGGTTGTGACGCTTGAGGATATCGAACATTTTGCGCAGTTCACGGGCGACACCTTCTATGCGCACATGAATGAAGAGGCCGCGAGAGCAAATCCGTTTTTCCCTGGACGTGTCGCCCATGGATATCTGCTCCTAAGTTTCGCCGCGGGACTGTTTGTAGAGCCTAATCCTGGGCCTGTTCTCGCAAATACCGGGCTAGACTCCCTGCGGTTCATGGCGCCGGTGTCGCCTGGCGATGCGATCCACGTTCATTTGACGGTTAAGTCAAAGACTCCACGCAACGATGACTACGGCGAAGTGCGGTGGCATGTGGAAATCCTGAACCATGAGGACACACCCGTCGCCAAGTATGAACTGCTGACAATGAATGCCATCTAGATCACACGCGCATACCGTTTTCGAGCCGTTATTGGCGGATGGGCAGCCGCGTGTGTGGTCGCTTCTGGTGACGATGTTCGGAGATCTGGCACAAGAAGAAACCGATACACTGACGGGGCCCATTCTGTCTCAGATGGCCGATATTTTGAACATCCGCGCAGAGGCCATGCGTGTTGCATTGCATCGGCTGCGGAAAGACAACTGGATTGCTTCGTCCAAAGTTGGTCGCACCGCTGTCCACCGATTAACGGAGTTTGGACGCAAAGAAAGCCGGCGCGTTTCTCCGATTTTTTATTCCAGTCTGTCTGATTTTGCAGATGCTTGGGTCCTGATTGTCTTAGACGACAAAAGCGCGTCAGACCGGGACGCTGAAAAACTCACCGATTTGGTGAATGTCGCGCCGCGTGTGTTCGTCGCAAGAAGTGATTCGGTAATCCCCTCAAATGCGCTTGTGACCGAAGGTGGCGCAGTGCCTGAATGGATCTACGCGCATATCAGGTGCCCGGCCTTGGGCGCCGACTTCTCTGCTTTGACGGCAACATTTGGCATCATCGACCGCCTTTTGGACAGGCATCCAGACCTCGACCCCGTGACAACGGCGGCCTTGCGCAGCCTACTGGTTCATAAATGGCGCAGACTGGTATTGCGCCAACCCTATTTGCCGCCTTCGTTGATTGGGGCGGATTGGCCTGGGCACCTGTGTCGCGCTGCAATTTGCGATCTGTTGGAGCGTCTGCCAAAGCCGAGCCTTCAGTCTTTGCAAGCGGCCTAACAAAAGGAACTGCGCCGCGCTTTCCCTTCGCCGGTTGCAGCGATATAGGGGCGGCATGACCAATACGCTTTATCAGAACGATCTGCCCGATGGGCTGGACCTTGGACCAACCGTTGCCATCGATTGCGAAACGATGGGCCTCATCCCGCACCGGGATCGACTTTGCGTCGTGCAATTGTCCGGCGGCGATGGCAACGCGCATATCGTGCAAATTGCCAAGGGCCAAACGGAGGCACCAAACCTGGTCAAGCTACTGACCGACCCCGATGTGCTTAAGCTCTTTCATTTTGGGCGCTTTGATATCGCGGTGCTCTATCATGCCTTTGGCGCACTTACGGCACCTGTGTATTGCACCAAGATCGCGAGTCGCTTGGTGCGGACCTATACGGATCGGCATGGGCTCAAGAACTTGCTGCAAGAATTGTTGGATATCGACATCTCGAAGCAACAACAATCCAGCGACTGGGGCAGCGAGGTGCTGACCCAAGCGCAAATGGAATATGCTGCCTCAGATGTTTTGTATCTCCACAAACTGCGCGACGCTTTAGACGTGAGACTTCAGCGGGAAGACCGTCACGCCATGGCACACGCCTGTTTCAAATTCTTGCCGACGCGCGCGCAACTCGACCTGGCGGGTTGGCCAGAAACGGATATCTTTGCGCATTCATGACCGACTACCAATCCACTGCACGGCGGGTCATCGCAGCTGAAAAAGACGCCCTTGCTGCGTTGGAATCGGCCCTGGACGCCGGCTTTGATCGCGCAGTTTTGCAACTGCTAGAGACCCGCGGGCGCGTAATTGTCACCGGGATCGGAAAATCCGGCCATATTGCACATAAAATCGCCGCGACCTTGGCCAGCACCGGAACGCCCGCTCAATTTGTCCATCCCGCCGAGGCAAGCCACGGTGACCTTGGCATGATCACACGGTCCGACACTGTTTTGGCGATCTCCAACTCGGGCGAAGCGCCGGAACTGGCGAATCTGATCGCTTTCACACGGCGCTTTGGTATCCCTTTGATCGGTATGACAAGTCGCCCGGCCAGCGCGTTGGCGACACGTTCGGACATCGTTTTGCTGTTGCCTCAAGTCGAGGAGGCTTGCGGTACAGGCATTGTGCCAACCTCTTCCACGACGGTGACCCTGGCGTTGGGCGACGCCCTTGCGGTCGCATTGATGGAACACCGCGCCTTTACGCCCGAACACTTTCGCGAATTTCACCCCGGCGGAAAACTCGGCGCGCAGCTCAGCCGAGTGGGCGATCTCATGCACCAAGGCGACGCACTGCCTTTGGTCAAAACAACGACGGCCATGGCGGACGTGCTCATTGAAATCAGCCAAAAAAGTTTTGGTGTCGCAGGTGTCACGGATACCACTGGACGCTTGGTTGGCATCATCACCGATGGCGACTTACGACGGCATATCGACGGGCTGATGACGCTGACAGCGGCACGTGTCATGACGCAGGCGCCCAGAACGATTGCGGCAGATGCACTCGCGGAAGAGGCTTTGCGTATCATGAATGGCAACGCCACAGCACGGCCTATCACCTGCTTGTTTGTGACCGAAGATGAAATGCCAGTTGGTCTGCTGCATATCCACGATTGTTTGCGGATCGGCCTAGCTTAAGTAGAGACTATCATGTCTTACGATCCCTACTCACGACTTGTTCTGGTTTTGCGCGTGCTACTGCCGCTGCTAGCATTGGGGATCCTGTCAACGCTTTTTCTCTTTTCATCGCGTATCGAACCTGGCGGAACGATCCCATTTGCAGATGCAGAAGTCGCAGAACGCATCCGAAACCAACGGGTGACGGACCCGCTCTACTTTTCAGTGACGGATGATGGAGACAATTTAGAGTTCACCGCCGATCATATGGTGACGGGTGAAACGGGTATAAGCGAAGGCACCAATGTAGAAGCGCAGTTAGATTTTGCGACCGGAGGCACGCTTAACGTCATCGCAAAGTCTGGACGCCTTGATCTTGATGCAGACCTTCTAACCCTAGAAGGCGATATCGAGATGGTGAGCACCAACGGTTATGACCTTTATAGTGACTATATGACGTCACGCGTCTCTCAACTTGAAGTCATTTCGCCCGGCGAAGTCCGCGGCTTTGCGCCCGGCGGCACATTGGTTGCGCAAAGAATGGAAATCCGTGCGACACCGGATGGTCAGAACACGCATGCTCTGTTCACAGGCGGCGTCAAACTGGTATACGAACCAAAGCGCGACTAACACTGGACGGGGCCGAACCGCATGCTGAAACAAATTTTACCAGTATGCATCCTTGCAGTTTTGCCAGTCTACGCGGCGGCCCAGGGGACCACTTTAGGTTTTGGCGATGGGAATCAGGACACTGACGCGCCGGTTGAAGTGACGTCCGAACAGCTTTCGGTCAATCAAGACGATGGAACTGCGTTGTTCACGGGCGAGGTCGTTGTGGGCCAAGACGACATGCGGCTTTATGCGCCGCGTGTCCTGGTGATCTACAACGAAGCCCAAGATGGCATTGAACGTATGGAGGCAACAGGTGGCGTCACTTTGGTCGACGGCGAAGACGCCGCCGAAGCCGAACGTGCAGATTACTATCCCGACGACGGTTTGGTCGTCATGAAGGGCGATGTGCTGACGACCCAAGGGCCAAACGCCGTTGCGTCAGATGAGATGACCGTGAACCTGGACGATGGCACTGCGCTTGCGACGGGCCGCGTGCGAACGCTGATCCAGCCCAGCAGCGGCGACGACGGATAATGGCGGTGCAGCCCGTTCTGACAGTGACCGAAGGCGGCTCAGGGCTCCGCATCGAAAACCTGCGCAAATCATACCGCAAGAAAGTCGTAATCCGCGACGTGTCGATGGATTTAAATCGGGGTGAAGTTGTCGCCTTGCTGGGGCCAAATGGCTCGGGAAAGACAACGACTTTCTACGCGGTTGCAGGCCTCGTAATCCCGGAAGGCGGCTCTGTAACGGTCGATGGGACCGACGCGACGACCTTGCCGATGTACCGCCGCGCGCAGCTCGGAATCGGCTATCTTCCGCAGGAAAACAGTATTTTCCGGGGATTGAGCGTTGAAGACAATATTTCGGCCATCCTCGATATATCCGAACGCAACCGCCACAAGCGACGCGAACGCTTGGAAGAACTGCTCAGCGAGTTTTCGATTGATCACTTGCGGCGGGCTCCGGCTTTGGCACTGTCTGGAGGCGAACGCCGTCGGGTTGAAATCGCGCGATGCTTGGCGGCCAATCCCAACTATCTTCTGCTAGATGAACCCTTTGCGGGGGTTGACCCGATCTCTGTTGGTGACATTCGAAGCCTTGTCGCGGATCTTAAGACGCGCGGCATTGGTGTTCTGATTACAGATCATAACGTGCGTGAAACTCTTGGAATCGTGGACCGTGCGTACATCTTGCATGATGGCCGCGTCCTGATGTCAGGTACACCTGCAGACGTGGTCGCAAACGAGAACGTCCGCAGCGTCTATCTGGGCGATAACTTCCGCATGTCCTAGGCCCATTTCAGCCGACAGTTGACTCTGCACCCCATTTTACGGCTTGATTGGGACATGGCTCTGATGCTGTGGACATTGCGTTGCGACTTCTGCGCTAAGCGCAGGATATCTTGCAACGCGCAGGACCTGCACAGGCCGCTCCCCGGAAACGTGTTTTGACGGCACAGGTTGTGCCGTTTTGCGTGGTTCGGACTGACAGACTGTAAGGAGAAAAGATGCGTTATCAAATCAGCGGGAAACAGATCGATATCGGCGATGCACTTCGAAGCCATGTGGAAGCCGAACTTGGCGGTGCCGTTGAAAAATATGCTGAACGTCCCACTGATGCGCACATCGTCTTTTCAAAGTCTGGGCACGAGTATGTATGTGAAGCAACGGTGCATCTTTCCACCGGACTGAATGCACAGGCCAAGGCACATGAACCGGAAATATATTCAGCATTTGATGCATGTTGCGGCAAAATGGAGAAACAACTGCGCAGATATAAGCGACGGTTGAAGGATCACCACAAGGTGCGGAGCGAACCGGTTGAACTTGCGGGCGCTTCCTCCTATATCCTCGCTTCGGAATCAGAGAACGAGACTCAAGAACCGGACACGCTCCAACCCATCATTGTTGCAGAGATGCAGACGCGTATCCCTTCGCTCTCTGTTGGCGAAGCCGTGATGCAGATGGAGTTGGCAGGCGCGCCGGTTCTCGTTTTTCGGAACGAAGCAAAAGACGGGTTGAACGTGGTGTACCGCCGTGAAGATGGCAACATCGGATGGATTGATCCGTAATACGTGTTAGAGCGCGACCCGGAACAGGCGCAAATGGTAGGGCGGAATGAATTTTACAGATCTCCTGAAAACGGAGGCCATCAAAGTTTCTCACTCGGTCACAAGCAAAAAGCGCTTGTTTCAAGACATCGGTGAACTCGCGCAGTCCGCGTACAGCCTTGATAGCGGTGAAGTTACCGACGCCCTGCGCGCCCGTGAAGCGCTTGGGCCGACTGGGGTTGGACGCGGCGTGGCGCTGCCCCACGCACGCCTGACACATATTGCAGATGTGGTCGGCGTCTTTGTGCTATTGGAAAAACCGATTGACTTCGAAGCTGTCGATCGTGCGCCGGTCGACATTGCCTTTGCGCTTTTCGCGCCGCATGACGCGGGTGTCGAGCATCTTAAAGCGCTCGCGCTCGTTTCACGGACGCTGCGCGAACAATCAATCTGTGCGAAGCTACGGGCCAATCACGATCCTGCAACGCTACACACAATCCTAAGCGAAGCCCATCCGGTCAAAGCCGCTTAGCGGCCTTGCCAAGGGCCGAAGCCAAACATCATGTAATCACGTTGGTATGCTGATCGCGCTGCCTTCTCCAGCGCGTCGTCATAGATTTCGGAAAGCTTGAGATCCTCTGCGGTCGTAACAGGCGCAGAGTAGCTGGGCGCATCAATGCCAACTCGGGCGGCCAATGCGGCGAGATCTTCTGCGATCTCAGCCTCGCGCAAAATCAGGTCAGGCAGGACAAAGTTCGCAAACCCTTGCACGATCGCGGTTTGGGTCGCCCAACTCGGGTCTACCTTCGTCGCCGTTTGACCCGACAAGTTCGCTTTCAGAAATACCAAAAACGCCTCGAATGCCGCGCGGTGTTGGGATGTCGTCCATTCATCCGCCGGTACGTCAGGAATGACTGCACCGTATTGCGTTGTGAGCACTTTTCGAAGATGCGGCCTTGCGTCGGGCCCGTCCCACATAACTTTCTGGCAAAACACCTTGTGGGCGCGTGCAAGCGGATGACGAAGGACGGTGAAACTGCGATGGCCAGGATGCTGGCGCTTCCAGTGCCGCAGGTCCTTTTGCGACATGTTTCGCAGAAGGTCCGATGCATCACCACCCGCTACGGCCCGAAGCCAGTCCTCAACTTCCAAAACCGGCGCACCAGGTATAGGCAAAAACATCATCGGCGTGTTTGCCAGGGCGACATAAGAAGGTGCTGCCGCAGCTCGACGCGGTTCGAAGTTCGGCGTTCGCGTTAGATTGTAACGGTCCAACCCAGCGAGCGCCGCCTCCATTTCCGCAAAGTTGGCAACCTTGTCGGACAATGCGCCAGGGTTTTGCACCTTGAGCGACTGATCCAAGGCGTCCAATCGTGTTGATAGACCCAGGAATTGTGCCATTCCGTTCATGACGTCCAGAGACTGCAGATCTTCATATGAAACGTAAAACGCCGTTTGGCCGGTGCGCTGCAAGTGGCTCAGGAGCGTCACCTGAAAGGCCTGAAGCGCTTCAATATGAGTATCGAACTCGGCCGGCTCGAACGTCGCCTTGGCCGATTTGCGCCGTTTGACGTCCGTGAGTTTCCACTGCCCGGTCGTCTGCGCAATCTTCCACGACACATAGCTTTCTGCCGGGTTCCGCGTGAGAATGATCTTGGCACACCGCGGATTGTTCAAAATCGGCTCGAACACGCGGGGATCGTGATCATGAAAATAGCGAAACCCGACGAGTGCGTCCGGCGCCGTTTCGACTGCTTTCAGCAAGCGCAGTGGGTCCGCGTTACGGTCCGTCTCGGTGATGTCAAACAACGACTTTTTGTTCGGGTACCCAATGAAGTACGGATTGAACGCCTCGCCCACACAACGGACCTCTTCAAACGCGTTCAGGTTTGTTTCCAAAAAATTCGACCCGGTCCGCATTTCGGCAAAAACAACAAAATAGTCGAACGTTCCCGTCATCTAGCGGACCAAGTATGGTTTGCGCGCGCCTTCTGTTCGATCTTGCAAAGGCGCTGTTTCGATGGGGAAATCCCCCATCACATAAGGATGCATCCCTTGGTTCTTCAAGTTCTGCAAGAATTGTCCAAATCCAGACAAATCAACCATGCGAGGCGCTTCGCTGAGCCGCCGCAGACTACCAGGGCTGATCTCATCCAAGATACCCTGCAAGGGTTCCATGGGCGCTTCGATAAACTCGGCCAAAGTCCAAATGCGCACACGCGCTTTCGTCCAAGGTGACCGCAATATGGACAGATGTTCGCTCTCGATCCGTTGAAACCGGGCTGCATCTTTGCGGATTTCGGCAAAATCCCGGTTCGACCGGAAGAGCGGAATAGCCCAAGCGCCCGAGATGACGGACACCTGTGCTTTGGGATCCTTGGCAATCGGCCAACTGATCTCTTGGTTGGAGTTTGGTCCAAACTGAAAACACTGACGTTCGCCACGTGTGTTCCAAACAAGGTTGGTCAGAAACGCCGTTGGATTGTAGTCACGCATCTTGACCGAGTTGCCCAGCGCGCCGTTCACGGATGTTTGCCCATCCGCGAAGTCGACGCCATTGGCATCAAAAAGGTGCCCGTGAACGCGCGTATTTGTTGCCCGGACAAGCCAAGTCTCAAAATCTTCAAAAAGCTCGGTGAAGCCTTCGAAGACCGAAAACGGCGCGGCGGTCACGCCGCGATCGTAGTCCGATCCAGGAAAGCGAGAATGCATATAAAGGCCTTGCCGCCCCCGTGTCCGTCGATCAACGGCTTTAGCGAAGATCCGGTCAATTTTGCCCGGGTTCGGCTCTGTTTTCTTAAGAACCCCTTCATCGTCACTTAGGAACGTATCGTAAAGGCGATTGGCATGCGGCCAGATCTTGCGTGCGACAAAGCAATCGGACCGGCGCAACAATTGGAGGTGATCGTCATAAAAGATGTGCGGTTTGCCCTGAAAATCGAACTTTGACAGAGTGAGCGAACGGCTTTCAATGTTTGTGGAGTACTGCCGCACCAGCGTCTGGAAGTAGCTTTCGTCGGGAATCCAAACTTGCCGGAAATAGGCATCATAAAGAGACCGGTCCGGGTCCTGAAAAATCGCTGTCAGCGTTTGACGCGTCAGGCACCACCATTGGCTGCCCATATGCGGAACCAAGCCATTGGGCACCTCGCGCCGGATCTTCAAGCGACGTTGCAAATCCACATAGGTGTCAAACAAGAAGCGTTGTTTTTTCCACGAGAACGGAAAACGCAAGGTGAACCGCTCATGATCGAGGCCATCAACCGTCCAGGCCACATCCGCCGTGGTCGCACTTTCGATAAAATCAGTGCGTGGTCGCCCATCGAGGTAGTCGATCAGCTCGCTGACAGGACGCAGCGGCAAGCACGACCCAGACGCGAGATACACATGTCGGACGTTTGGGTTGTTGCGCAACAGTTGCTCTGTCGCAGATTGGCTGGCCGCAACCAACGCCCAAGTACCCCACTCGCACCGGTAGCGTTTTGAAAACTGGATCAGTGGCTCGTGCTGCAAAGACGCGCGAAAGGCCGCCATTGTTTCGCGCGGCACGTTTCGGTCGGCATGAATGACAACTGGGCACCCAGCGGCAGCCCAATGGCGCGCCACGCGTTCGGCTCGGCCCAAAGCGGTATGCACCAGCAAAACAACGCCCAATGTCGCGGTCATGCCCAGTTTCCCTTGGACATAAGTCCCAGAATTTCAAGCTGCCGCCAATTGATGTATTTTTCTGACCACTTGCACCAAAGTTGCGGGTTGGCGCGCATATGCTCGGCATAGGCGGTGTACTCGACCGAGTTGGCGTAGTGTTCGTTCCGGCGCAGCTCTTCCTCGGCCTTTGCCCCAAATGTGTCGAGGAACTTCGCATGCAACAATACGCCGCTTGCCTTTTCTCCGCCCCAAGCGTCGTAGGCTAAGTTAAGGCCACGTGGCAGCAAGTTGTGCGTGGAGGACGCGTAAACGTACCGGCGGTTCCACTTCACTAAAGGGATTTTGTTCAATGCTGGCGCCGATTCCGGTGTGTCGGAGAAAAATGCCCGCGCCCGCGGTCCACCTTGGATCCAAAGATTCCAATACCGCGGGTTTCGGGAAATCGTGTAGTTTCCACTATCGAACCATCGCGCAATCTCCATGGGGTCCTGACCCTCGCGATAAGGCTCGGCGTCAAGGCGGCCCTTGGGATACATATCCAACAACATCGCGCTAAATGACTTAATAGAGGACGCGTCGAGCCAATCCGTGAGACCCCGCAGGGGCCGCGTATCGCAAAATGGGTAGACAAAAAACTCGTCCGGGTCGACGACCAGGGTCCAGTGGCCATGCGCGTACTTCATTTGAAGGTAATTCAGCCAATCGACACCAAAGCGCGCGTTTTTGTAACTAGATTTTGTGTGCCACAGCGAGACGTCTTGCTGATCTGCAAGATACTCCAACGCCCCGTCAGAACTATCGTTGTCCACAATCAAGAAATGATTGATCCCCATTTTCCGATAGTATTCAAGAAAGTAAGGGAGCCGAACCTTCTCATTCCGCTGAGTGGAAAAGAGAAGGATGTCGTTTGGTTTGATCGCGTTTGTCCGGTCTGTCACGCGGCGCAAATCATAGCTTTTGCGAAGCGCACGGAACCGAAGCCGCTTGCGCGCAAGTCGCATACGGTACGAATCAACTAGACCCAAGTTTCACACTTGACCCGCCGGGGTTCCATGATTGACACCATCACCACTGCTCACGCCATTGCTGTTCTTATGCCGCGGACGCGTTCTTAACCGACATAATCTTCTGTACTTAATATTCGTTTACCCCACATCTGTGCAAGAAATAACGGGCGCGCCGCAAGGAGCTGCCAGAAACCTACCAATCGGGCTCTGTCATCAGGCCTAGTTTTACCAACTGCTTCCACCCTTGGTAGCGGGTCGCACCTGGCCACCAAAGGTCTGGATTGCCGCTAAGGCTATCGTAGTAGTTCGCATAATCCGCGCCGTTCCGAAAATGTTCGTCCCGTTTCTTTTCTGAGCGTGCACGCGTGGCGGTTCCCGGCAGAAACTTGGAATGCAGGAGCACACCACTGATTGGAACTTTCCACGTATGGTTTAGGTGAGAGGGCAGCGCTGAATGCGTGGAGTTGATAAACGCGTACGGTCGACGCCAGTGCACGAGCGGAATCTTGTTCAACGTGGGCGCAAGATGCGGTTCGTTCGAAAAAAACATCCGTGCACGTGGTCCGCCTTGCAACCAAAGCGCATCGAGCTTGGGCTGACGCTGCACCCAGTATCCATGGGCGTCAAAATGAGTCAAAACCTCGGACGGATCTTGGCCAGGCACATAAGTGTGCGAGTCTAGCGGTCCTTTTGGATACATGTCTAGCATCAACGCGCCCATGTGACGGTGACCGTGCGCGGCGAGGCGTCGTGTAAGCCCAGAAAGGTCAAGTGAGGTCCAATTTGGGTAAATCAGGACTTCGTCTACATCCGCGACAACGACCCAGTGGCCCGGCGCATGTTTCCACTTAAGCCAGTTCAACCAATCAACTCCGAATTTTGAGGCCCGGTAGCTGGCTGTGGCACGGTACAGGGTCACGTCTGTCTGGCATGCCAACAGCGCGTCACTGCCATCGTCGCTTCCATTGTCCACCATAAAGAAGTGCTGCACCCCGAGGCGTCGGTAATGGTCCAGAAAGAATGGCAGACGGGCGGCTTCGTTTCGCAGTGTCGTGAAACATAGTATCGAACTGGCTGAGATTGTGCTGCGCTTGTCTGACACAAGTCTTAGCTCGAGGCGCTTTCGGAACGCACGCCACAATGCACGTTTGCGGATCAAACGACGGCGATAAAGGCGCATAGCGGACAAAGCAGCGCTATGAATAGCAGGGCCCGTTTTGATGCCATCGCCAAGCATCAACGATCATATCCTTCATCTCGGTCCGTTGCGGCGTCCAACCCAGCTGTTGCGAAGTATGCACGCATCCTTGCTCTAGTTTTGCACAATCGCTAGCAAGAGGCGGACATTTTATGTGCGAAACATCGCGCTTGTGACATGCTTGGCTCGGTCGATGGCACACTGCGCTCTCGAAGTCCCGCATTTGGCAGAAAGCCACGGCCCGACACCGTATTGCGCCCGGAAAATACGGAGGCTTGCGCCGAAGAACGGACGCAACTTTGCCTCGCAACGTGTTCAGACCATCACGCCGAATTACG
Organism: uncultured Aliishimia sp.; assembly: GCA_963922415.1. Classification (GTDB taxonomy): domain Bacteria; phylum Pseudomonadota; class Alphaproteobacteria; order Rhodobacterales; family Rhodobacteraceae; genus Aliishimia. The sequence goes on from CAWUIP010000011.1 coordinate 21,007, forward strand.
CGTGCGCAGCGTTACAATACGCGTCGCACCTTGCAAAGCTTTCACGCTGATGGCCGTCCAAAGCTGCCTATTCGGCAGCTTGACGGAAATTCACAACGTCCTGCAAGAACGTCATCAAGTCTTCGCGCAGTTCATCGCGCGCTAGGCCAAAGGCAACCGTTGCCTGCAGGAAGCCCGACTTGGACCCACAATCAAAACGCTGGCCGCGGAACCGGTATCCATAGACACCACGGTCGGTATTGATTTCATCTGCAATAGCGTCAGTCAGCTGGATCTCTCCGCCGGCACCCGACTTAAGTGTGTTCAGGTTGGTCAAAACCTCTGGAGACAGAATGTACCGACCAATGACCGCCAAGTTTGATGGCGCTTCATCGGCTTTTGGTTTTTCGACCATACCGTTCACCGACACCAAAGAACCCATGTCGTCTTTCACGTCCAAGACGCCGTACGAACTTGCTTTCTCGGGCGGAACTTCCATCGCCGCGACCATGTTACCGCCGGTCTCTTCGTACGCCTCTACCATCTGCTGCAAACATGGTTTTTCAGCTTCGATCACGTCGTCCGGTAGGATCACAGCAAACGGTTCGTTGCCAATCAAACGGCGCGCGCACCACACGGCATGGCCCAAACCAAGCGCCTTGTGTTGGCGGATATAAGCAATCGCACCGCTTTCCATGTTCGTATTTTGCAGCGCTTCAAGGAGTTCAGTTTTGTTCTTCTGGCGCAAGGTTTCTTCGAGCGTCGGCGCATGGTCAAAGTAGTCTTCCAACGCGCCTTTCCCGCGGGATGTCACAAAGATGAACTCTGTAATGCCCGCAGCCCGAGCCTCGTCGATCGCGTATTGGATCAATGGACGATCCACCAGCGTCATAATCTCTTTTGGGACTGACTTCGTTGCCGGCAGGAACCTTGTCCCCATTCCTGCAACTGGAAAAATCGCTTTGGTAACCTTTTTACGCATCGCTCGCCCTCACTTGCGCTGTAACAGCACTGGTCAAACTCTATGGCCGTATAGCAGGCCGGTTCATTGCTGAATAATCTCTTTGAAAAGTTCGTTAAAAATGCGGCATATTCATGTCTTCTTACCCCGTTACACCATTCACATCACTTATGCACGCAACGGTGCTAACATCCTTGCTATGCATCAACAAGTCTCCCGAATGGTGATCGAAGATTCGTGATACACGACGCAGGCTTAGGGCTTTTTGTTTACTTTATTGTGTGACGCGCATCACGTGCTCGTTAAAGCCATAGACAGCATCTTATGCCACCGCAGGTAGCAGATCGGCCGTCATGGATCAAAGGCCTCAACTTGTGTCAGCAAAGGTTGGCCAGCTTCACTCAATGTCCATCTCGCGCATCATCGATTGTAATTTTGGAACATCTTCCGGGTTGTTTAGCTCCCAAAAGGCGCGGCCACGCGCATCAATTTGAACACACAGCACAGGGATACCCATTTCCAGAAACCGCAGCTGTTCAAGACCTTCAAGACGTTCCAAGGGCGCGAGCTCCGAAAGTGCATACTTTTCAAGCGCTGCGGGACGGTATGCATAGGCCCCAACGTGGTGAAACACTGGGGTTAACTCGGAAGCATCGTATTGTGAGCCTGTGAAAGGAATCACTTCTTTCGAAAAGTAGAGCGCACGCTGATTCTTCCCAAAGACGGCCGTTGTGCCGCCGACCCGTCCAGCTTGGCGGTCTTGCAGCAATCCATTCAACGCGGCCCCGTCGCATTGCAGGACAGGTGTTGCGACCAACATATCCGGCCGATCATCCAATGCCGCAATCAGAGCTTCAATAAACCAAGGCGGCGTCAAAGGCGCATCACCCTGAAGATTCACAATCAAATCATACCCAGGCAGACGCGTTGCCACCTCGGCACACCGCTCTGTGCCATTGCGACATTGATCAGAGGTCATGACGACCTCGGCCCCAAATGCTTCACTGACATCCTTAATGCGCACGTCGTCCGTCGCGACGACAACCTTGTCGACGCCCTTCACATCGCAAGCGGCACGCCAAGATCTTTCGATCAATGTTCTGGAATGACCGCGCGCGCCAACCAACGGCACCAGTGGCTTGCCAGGGTACCGGGTCGATGCGTAGCGCGCGGGAACTGCGATCAGAACTTTCACGCTGGCTTCAACACGACTGAGGGCGCATAGGCGATGAAAAACGGGTTGGCAAACCCATCTTTTCCATAGGTCAGCGTTTGATGGCCCGAAAATTCGACGACGTTGCCTCCAGCACCCGTCAAAACAGCGTGGCCTGCGGCCGTGTCCCATTCCATCGTGCGGCCCAAACGCGGGTAAAGATCGGCCTCGCCCGTCGCAACTAGGCAAAACTTCAACGATGACCCGGCGCTTGTCATGTCTTTCACCGCGTACTTGTTGATGTAGTCATCAGTTGCCTGATCACGATGAGACTTGGAGGCAACGACCATGAGGGCGTCATTGTCACTCTTCGCGACAGATATAGGGGTGATGTCGCCAATCTTGTCATGCAAAAACGGCGCTGTTTCTTCGACCGACTGCCCATCTGCCAAAGTAAAAAACATTCGGTCTTTCGCCGGCGCATAAACAATGCCACGCGTTGGGTGCCCGTTTTCCACCAGAGCGATATTCACCGTAAAATCACCACGGCGGTTTATAAACTCTTTGGTTCCGTCAAGCGGATCGACGATCAGGAAAGTGTCCCCTTTCAGACCGTGACTGGACGCTTGCTCTTCTGTCACCAACATCACGTCTGGAAATGCTTTGGAGAGACCTTCAAAGATGATCGCATCCGCAGCTTTGTCGGCGGCTGTTACCGGGCTGTCATCGTCCTTCGCCTCGATGTTGAAATCTTCGCGGCCATAGATGTCCATGATCGCGTCACCTGCTTCAAGCGCAAGCCGCCGCATCGTCTCAACCAAAACCTGATGATCCATTAAGCTTACGCCTTTAGTTGCTAGAACGTATCGGCGACCTTATGATCTGCATCTAACGAGACAGCAAGAAATCTGTGATAAACACAGTCATCGTTATCGAGCAAAACGGAAACAGGCGCATGCAGTTTCAACCGGCCCGTAAGCCGAAAACTCAGTTCGGCACGGCGATTAACATCGCTGAACTGATCTACCATGCCATCGTCCGTTCGGTTCGTAAGACGCATAACAACGCGTTTATGGCCATCGCGATGAACATGTTGCAGGCCGTGATCTTCGTTTTGGCCTTCTACGTGATGTTTTCGGTGCTCGGGTTACGCGGCGCGGCCATCCGGGGGGATTTCCTGATCTACATAATGTCGGGCATTTTCCTCTATCTGACGCACACCAAAGCAATGGGCGCCGTGTTGGGATCAGAAGGACCAGCCAGCCCCATGATGCAGCACGCGCCAATGAACACAGTGATTTCGATCTGTTCTGCGGCGATTGGGGCGCTCTACATCCAAGTTCTGTCGCTGTTTGTGATCCTCTTTGTCTATCACGTCGCCTTCACACCGTTCGAGGTCGAAGATCCCATTGGAGCGTTCGGTATGCTGCTTTTGGCCTGGTTTACAGGCGCCGCACTTGGGTTGGTTCTTCTGGCACTAAAACCATGGCTTCCAGGTTTCGTGTCAATATTTTCAACGGTGTATCAACGTGCCAACATGATCGCGTCAGGCAAAATGTTTGTCGCCAACACGCTTCCGGGCTTCATGCTGGTCATGTTTGACTGGAACCCCCTGTTTCACGCCATCGATCAGGCCCGTGGCGAGGTATTCATAAACTATTACCCAAGATACTCGAATTGGGAGTATCCGATATCTGTCGGCTTGATCCTCTTGATGATCGGCTTGATGGGCGAATTCTACACCCGAAAAAGTGCGTCCGTTTCGTGGGATGCCCGCCGCTGACCCAAAGTGTTACGTCACCACACGAAGCGTCAGGTTGATCCGCCCACCTTTGGGCAGCAAAGCCGATGAGCCGAACTTGATCCGATCCACCCCGTGATAGGTCAGCCGCGCTGCACCGCCCATCACCACCACATCGCCACTTTCCAGCCAGATGGACTCGGTCTTGCCGCCACGTTCCCTATTCCCGATCCGGAAGAGCGCCGCATCTCCGAGTGACACCGACACGACCGGCATACTGAAGTCGGCTTCATCCTTGTCCTGATGCAAACCCATACGGGCCTCTTCACCATAGAAATTGATCAAACAGCACTCGGGCGCGCGCGTCACGTCTGCCAGGTCTTGCCAAATCCTCAGCACCTCTTCTGGGATCTTGGGCCAAGGGCTGCCACTGGGATGCACGGGAATGTAGCGATAACCGCGGCGATCCGAATACCACCCAAACGCGCCCGCGGCACTCATCTTGACCCGCATCGGTTTGCCAAAGGGCGTTTGCGGCGAAAAGAATGGCGCCGCAGCGACCACTTCGCGCAAGACATCGACCAGGGCCTGCTGGGCGTCCAGGTTCAGATAGTCCTTGTAGATCGCAAAGTCGCGCAACATCAGCGGAGACATCTCATGGACCATTCGTTGAAAACCTCCGTGGTTTTCCCGCAAGAATTGGCAATTACAGGTCGTTCGACCCGTTGCAGGAGCCACACACCCACCCTATATACGCTCCGAACTGCCGGTCGCACCAGTGGCTCGGCTCAAATTCACCGGGGCAACGGCGCCGTAACGGGCCCGCGCTTCCGTCATCGCCTTGAAGTTAAAGAGGGATCAAAACATGGCAAAAGTCATTGGCATTGACCTTGGCACAACCAACTCTTGTGTTGCCATTATGGACGGCTCGCAGCCGAGGGTCATTGAAAATTCCGAAGGCGCCCGGACGACACCGTCGATCGTGGCCTTCACCGAAAGCGAACGCCTTGTGGGCCAGCCCGCAAAGCGCCAGGCGGTCACAAACGCGGACAACACGATCTTTGGCGTCAAGCGCCTGATCGGTCGCCGGTACGACGACGCCCATCTTGCAAAAGACATGAAGAACCTGCCGTTCAACGTCATCGACGGCGGCAACGGCGACGCATGGGTCGAAAGCCGGGATGAGAAGTACTCGCCCAGCCAAATCTCGGCCTTTATCCTGGGCAAGATGAAAGAAACCGCCGAGAGCTATCTTGGCGAAGACGTCACCCAAGCGGTCATTACTGTCCCTGCGTACTTCAACGATGCCCAGCGCCAGGCCACCAAAGACGCCGGCAAGATCGCGGGCCTTGAAGTGCTGCGGATCATCAACGAACCGACGGCGGCGGCGCTGGCCTATGGTCTTGATAAAGAGAACAGCCAAACCATCGCGGTCTATGACTTGGGCGGCGGCACGTTTGACGTGACCATCCTGGAAATCGACGACGGTCTGTTTGAAGTGAAATCCACCAATGGGGACACATTCCTAGGTGGTGAAGACTTCGACATGCGCATCGTGAACTACCTCGCGGATGAGTTCAAAAAGGAAAACGGCGTCGATCTGACGAAAGACAAGATGGCCCTGCAGCGCCTGAAAGAGGCGGCGGAGAAGGCTAAGATCGAACTTTCGTCCTCCAGCCAGACCGAGATCAACCAGCCGTTTATCTCGATGGACCCCAATGGCGGTCAGCCTTTGCACATGGTCATGAAACTGACCCGTGCAAAACTGGAAAGTCTGGTGGGCGATCTGATCAAAAAGTCGATGGACCCCTGCAAGGCGGCTTTGAAAGACGCGGGCATTGCCGCGGGCGATGTGGACGAGGTCGTTCTTGTCGGCGGGATGACCCGCATGCCCAAAGTGGTCGAAGAAGTGACCAAGTTCTTTGGCAAAGAGCCTCATAAGGGTGTGAACCCAGATGAAGTTGTTGCTATGGGCGCGGCCATTCAGGCCGGTGTTCTGCAAGGCGACGTGAAAGACGTGGTTCTTCTCGACGTTACTCCGTTGTCCCTGGGTATCGAAACTCTGGGCGGTGTCTTCACCCGGCTAATCGACCGCAACACGACGATCCCGACGAAGAAGTCGCAGATCTTCTCGACCGCGGAAGACAACCAGAACGCTGTCACCATCCGCTGCTTCCAAGGTGAACGCGAGATGGCAGCAGACAACAAGCTGTTGGGCGCGTTCAACCTGGAAGACATTCCACCGGCACCGCGCGGCCTGCCACAGATCGAAGTGACCTTTGACATCGACGCCAACGGCATCGTGTCGGTCGGCGCCATGGATAAAGGCACCGGCAAGGAGCAAAAGATCACGATCCAAGCGTCGGGTGGCCTGTCGGACGAAGACATCGAGAAGATGGTCAAAGATGCGGAGGACAACGCCGAAGCGGACAAGGAGCGTCGCGAAGGTGTCGAGTCCCGCAACCAGGCGGAAAGCCTGATCCACTCGACCGAGAAGTCGATAGAAGAGCACGGCGATAAAGTCGACCCATCGACCATTGAAGCCATCGAGCTTGCGGTTGCGGCACTGAAAGACGACCTCGAAAAAGAGGACACGCCTGCCGACAAGATCAAAGCAGGTATCCAGAACGTGACCGAAGCGGCGATGAAGCTTGGCGAAGCGATCTACAAAGCCAGCCAGGAAGATGGCGATGATGAGCCATCCGCAGCCGATGCCGGCCCAGACGATGATGACATCGTCGATGCCGAATTCGAGGATCTCGACGACGACAAGCGCGGCTAAATTGCGCCGCTGCCCAAGGAACCAATCGGGGGCCGGTCACCGTAGGCCGGCCCTCAGACGTTCCGGAAAGGGGACATGACCCATGTCGAAACGTGACTATTACGAAACGCTTGGCGTTGCCAAAGGGGCGTCTGCGGACGAAATCAAAAAGGGATTTCGCCGCAAAGCGAAAGAGCTTCACCCCGACCGAAACGCCGACAACCCCAATGCCGAAGCGCAGTTCAAAGAGGCCAACGAGGCCTATGACATTCTGAAGGACCCCGAAAAGAAGGCCGCCTATGACCGGTTTGGTCATGCAGCCTTTGAGGGCGGAACAGGGGCAAGCGCAGGTGCAGGCCCCCGTGGCGGGAACCCGTTCGGCCAAGGCGACTTTCAGTCAGCCTTCTCGGACGTATTTGATGACCTTTTCGGCGACATCATGGGTGGCCAACGTGGCGGTGGTGGACGAAACCGCGCAGCACGTGGGTCCGACCTGCGCTATAACCTGCGGATTTCGCTGGAAGAAGCCTTTTCCGGCATGGGCAAGACGATCCAGGTCCCGACCTCGGTCGCGTGTGGCGCCTGCAATGGCACCGGCGCGGAAGGTGGGAGTGAGCCTGTCACCTGCCCAACATGCTCCGGCATGGGCAAAGTGCGGGCACAGCAAGGCTTCTTCACCGTAGAACGGACATGCCCAACCTGCGGCGGCCTTGGTCAGATCATCAAGAACCCTTGCAAGGTCTGCGGCGGCTCTGGCCGGGTGCAAAAAGATCGGTCGCTGTCGGTGAACATCCCGGCAGGTGTGGAAACGGGGACGCGCATCCGCCTTGCAGGTGAAGGCGAAGCGGGCATGCGCGGCGGACCGGCAGGCGACCTCTACATCTTTGTTGAGGTGGAACAGCATGATCTCTTTGAGCGTGACGGCACCAACCTTTACTGCCGCGTGCCTGTCTCTATGGGCTCTGCCGCGCTGGGTGGGTCCATTGAAGTGCCGACCATCGACGGCGGGCGCGGTCGCATCCAGATCCCCAACGGGTCGCAGTCGGGACGGCAAATGCGCCTGCGCGGCAAAGGCATGCCAGCACTGCGTGGCGGCGCGCCGGGCGATATGTTCATTGAGTTAGCCGTTGAAACACCTGTAAACCTCACCGCCCGCCAGAAAGAACTGCTGCGCGAGTTCGAAGAGATCAGCGAGCAGAACAACAACCCCGAAAGCTCCAGCTTCTTTTCGTCAGTCAAAAGCTTCTGGGACTCGATGAAGGGCTAAATGCTCGCGTTGGTTTACGCGGCATTAACCATCTTTCTCGCAGAAAGATGGCATGTCGCGGCAAACCGATCTGTTTTCGTTCCCCGGTTTTGACGAGGCCGCGCCTGCGGCTTTGAAGCCGGGGCGTATGCCGTCCTATATCGCAGATCATCGCAAACGCTTGCGTCAACGCTTCCAATCGGGCGGCGCAGCGGCCATGCCGGATTACGAGTTACTCGAACTCATCCTCTTTCGCGCAATTCCGCGACAAGACGTGAAACCGCTCGCGCGTCGGTTGATGGACCAATTTGGCGACTTCAACCGTGTACTGTCAGCGTCCCCTGAACGGCTCAAAGACATCCAAGGCGTGGGCGACGCGGTGATCCTTGAGTTGAAGATAGTCGAGGCGTCCGCCCAGCGGCTCGCACGTGCGAAGGTACTGAACAGGCACGTGATTTCAAGCTGGGATGCGCTTTTGGACTACTGCCATACGGCCATGGCGCATCAGGATACAGAGCAGTTTCGTGTCCTCTATTTGGATCGCAAGAACACACTCATCGCCGATGAGGAACAGTCCAAAGGCACGGTCGATCATGTCCCAGTCTACCCCAGAGAGGTCGCTAAACGCGCGTTAGAGCTAAACGCCTCGGCCCTGATTTTGGTGCACAACCATCCATCGGGCGATCCGACCCCGTCCGAGTCGGATATCGAGATGACGCAGGCCATCGATGCCGCTGGCAACGTACTCGGCATATCGCTGCACGATCACCTAATTATTGGCAAAGCACGCGAGGTCAGTTTTCGCGCCGAAGGCTTGCTTTAGCGGATCCAAACCTCGACTCTCCGGTTCGCTTGTCGCCCCCAAGAACTGTCATCGCAGGCCATCGGCAGGGCTTCTCCAAATGTGTCTACTTCCAGCGAAACACGCTCAATATCAGCCGTTTCCACAGCCGACATCACAGCACGCCGCACCGCCTGAGCGCGTCGCAACGCAATATTGCGATTGGCCTCCGCAGCTCCGTCTCCATCACTGAATCCAACGAATAGGAGGAGGCGTGCATCATATGTGCCGCGTTCCAACGCACGCGCCATCTGCGCAACATTGGATCGAGACTGCGCATCCAGTCGAACAGAACCGGCCTCAAATCGGAACGACGTGGTCAGGCGACGCAGCGGACCCAACGTGTTGACCATGCGCTGCAACTCTTCCAATTGAATTTCGGGACCAGCTTGCGCGATGGCGTTTGCAAGCCGTTGCCCCTGCTGGTCAATGCTAATTTCTTCAGGTGTTTGATCGACAAAACCCGCGCGGCGTATCACCAATTGCGCCGCAGGAGATCGTAGGAACGCTAGAAATTCCCGCCCAATCTTTGGCGGACGCCGCGCTGGAAGATAAACGAAGTTTGGCGCCGTCAACGGATAATCTTCCATCTTGATCGTCAACCGCGACGCAGCCAGGCTATACCCACACCCCCCCGTCAGACTGAGCGGCTTATTGGACCCAACTTCCGAGTAGCTGGTCAAACCCAGTGCGAATGGGTCACGACGAACGGCCCGTGATATTTCGGAGGCTGCCGCGTGATATGTCACGGCTTGTGGCTGTGTTTCATCCGGCGCGGTGCCGAGAAGGTCTTCTATTGCCTGCCCAAAACCAGAATTTAAGTCAGGCATATGAAGCGTAATGGGTGCATCTGGCCCACCCAATTCACTCCACAGGGTGATTTCGCCAGAGACGATACGAGCAAGGTCGGCGGGCGCGATTTGGTTCAGTGGGTTTCCTAAGGAAACAACCGGCACAATCGCGTCAAGCGCCAAAACACGTGACCGGTTGGCACTGTAGAGATCACCTAAACCTGCTTCGCGCGCACGCGTTCTTTCGTCGGACCGAATTTCACGCGCAGCGACGACGATATCTGCTTGATCCGCCAAAAGGTCGGCAAACCCTTCATCGGTCGTTGCAGCGACAAAGTGCAAGCGCGCCAGTAAGTCTGTGCCATCTCCCGAGAGTAATTCGAGTGTGAATTTATCAGGCCCTGTGGATTGGCGCACACTCCGGTATCCGTTGCGCACCGCAAAGGCTTCGACCAGTGCGGGCATCAACATAGACGCGAGCGCATGCGATCCTGAGATCTGAAGTTCAGCGACAAAGTTCGTCAGATTTGGGCAGCCTGGTCCTTCGCAGACAACCCCGGACCCATCGACCGTTAGCTCACCATAGATCGTGTCGATCCTGTAGAACTCGCCATCATACCCCAGCAAGTTCCCGGATACCTCAACACCCCCATCCCGGGAGGTGAGTGTGACGTCTTGGGCTGCAATGGCCGTGACAGTTCCCAAAAAAAGGAGCCCAGCGCAGACCATCGCTGAGATCGTCTGCATGAAGCCCCCCGCTTTTGCCTCAACAGTTCTCTGCGTTGTTGTATCCGATAACGTTAATCAAAAACCTCGGATACCGCAAAGTGCACGGCACGTGTTTCTGCAAGGTGTTTTCGGCGGGAGACTGTTCAGCGGGCCGCGACTTGCAGGTCATCCAACAAGTTGTTGAGAACCATAAAATTGCCAATTGCATCACAGGCTGGCACGGCCAAAGTAACGCTTTGCGTACGCAACTCGCCAGCATCACGCAACTCGAGTGTTTGCGCTTCGATCATTTGGCCACAGTTCGCTTGTGTCACCACTGCTTCGACGCTCAGATCGACATGGCCATTGCGTCCAGACATCGCCGCTGGGAACGTGTAGATGTCGGCCATGAGCGCGTCTGAACTGACATCGCCACCAAGGCGGATGAGATGGCCGCCAGCGGCGGTTTCCAGCCGTGCGGTGTCCGACCCTGCGCCGTGCCATATATGGCCATCCGTTCCGTAGTCTGCGCCAAACTCGCGGGCATGTAGTTCAAACCCAGAGTCTCCTTGCCACTGGACAACAACTCGGTTGTAGCTATCCAAATCGTTGACAGTCGTCTGCGCCACAGCGCCGCGGCCAGGCTCAACTTCAATGATAAAGACCGCCGATTTCGACAGGGCGGGAACGTTCATGTCGAACCTTCCAACCGCGTCGGTAACAGCGGTAAATTGCATCCCGTTGTGATGGACAGTCACGTTGGTGTTCGGATCACAGCCTGCGACAACAGAGAGCGTCACAAAGGCGTTCGAGTTTGGGGTTGCACGCGCAACAATGTCGCAAATATGCGCAGGTTTTTCCACCACGGCCGCAGTTTCGACCACCTGGACGGTCTCTTCCGCCGCAACGACCCGTATTGGCTGAACCGCGTCAGTCGCCGCAGCTGATTGGACAGGTGTCTGAGGCGTTTCATTCGTTTTCACGGGCTCGACATCGGTCGCTTCTGTCGTGCGCGTCCCGAAAAGGCGCGCTAGAAGTCCCTTTTGCTCCTGCTCAGACGGCATATTGTCTTTATCGAGTGCCGACGTGGGAACGATCTCGTGAACTTCCATCGGCACAGTTTTTGGAGCGTCCGGAGCAGGGATCGTTGCGGCTGCAACGGCCTGAGAGGATGTTGTGTTTTCGAGCGCGCCATAGCGTTGGCTTGCAGTTTCGGTGTTTTGCATCGCAAACCCGATTGCAAGCGCACATGCCAGCGTCCCCACGGCTGTCCCGACTTCTTTCGTGCGCGACATCGCACCACTCCCGTCATACTCTACCCAGAGTGGGCTTGTCATGGAATGGCGGCAGGACTGTGTCAGACCGGGGGAGTCATTGCGACGTTAATGTGTTATTAACCTTTTTACGCAAACCGCCCGTGGCAGTGTTTGAACTTTTTGCCGGAGCCGCACGGGCAAAGGTCGTTGCGCCCTGGTTTCCCCCAAGTTGACGGATCATCTTCGACAAAGCCTGTGGCCGGATTTTCTTTTGGTGCAGGCTCTTGTGGCTCTTCAGGGGTTTGCGTCGCCGCTTCCTGGAACAACTGTTGTTGGCCCGCCATCTGTGCCATCATTTGAAGCCGTTCTTCTTCGGTAATCGGGCGCACCTGACCAAGCTTTTGCGTCACGTCCAGACGTAAACTGTTCAACATCGACTCAAACAGCTGGAACGCCTCGTTTTTGTATTCGTTGAGCGGATCCCGTTGTGCATATCCCCGAAAGCCGACGACAGACCGTAGATGTTCCAGCGTCACCAAATGGTCCCGCCATTTGCCATCTATGGACTGCAGCAAAAGCTGTTTTTCCAACGTCCGCATGGTTTCTTCGCCAAAGGTTTCGGTCTTTTCATCAAGCATCTCATCGGAGGCTTTGATGAGGCGTTCGCGCACTTCGTCGTCGTCAACACCGTCTTCGTCGCACCAATCGATCACTGGCACGTCGATACCCAACTGCTCAATCACCGCCGCATAGAGGCCTTCAGTATCCCATTGTTCTGCATAAGATCCTTCGGGCATGTAAGTGTCCAAAAGATCGTCGACGACCTCATCGCGCATATCCTGCGTGATCTCGCGCACTTCTTGGGCTTCCATAATCTCGCGGCGCTGACCGAAGATCACCCGCCGTTGATCGTTCATCACATCGTCGAATTTCAAAAGCTGCTTACGGATGTCGAAGTTGCGCCCCTCGACCTTCGCCTGCGCGCGTTCAAGCGATTTATTGACCCAAGGGTGCTCAATCGCCTCGCCATCTTTCAGCCCCAAGGTCTTCAAAACGCGATCCAAACGATCCGAGCCAAAAATGCGCATCAGGTCATCTTCAAGGCTCAAAAAGAAGGTCGACCGGCCCGGATCCCCCTGACGGCCAGACCGGCCGCGCAATTGGTTGTCGATCCGGCGGCTTTCGTGACGTTCGGAGGCCAGAACGAACAGACCACCCGCGTTCAGAACTTGCTTCTTCTCGTCTGAGACTTCTGCCTCGATCCGGGCGCGCAGTTCTTCGGGGTCTGCAGTGGGATCTTCTGTGATCGCCTCCAACACCCGCATTTCGACGTTACCGCCAAGCTGAATGTCCGTCCCACGTCCGGCCATATTCGTCGCAATCGTCACCGCATTCAGCTTTCCAGCCTCTGCCACAATCTGCGCTTCTTGCTCGTGCTGGCGCGCATTCAACACATTGTGGGGGATCGATTGTTCAGTCAGGACATTGCTGAACATTTCAGACTTTTCAATCGAGGTTGTCCCGACCAACACGGGCTGGCCTTTTCTGTGCGCTTCTTTGATCTCTTCGATCATCGCCTCGTATTTTTCAGTGGCGGACCGGAAAACTTTGTCGTCCTCGTCTTGGCGCGCAACAGGCACGTTTGTTGGGACTTCCACAACACCCAGACCATAGATCTGCATGAACTCTTCAGCTTCGGTTGCGGCGGTACCGGTCATACCGGCGAGCTTGCCGTAGAGGCGGAAGTAGTTTTGGAACGTTACCGAGGCGAGCGTGGTGTTTTCCGGCTGCACCGTGACGCCCTCTTTCGCCTCAATCGCCTGATGCAGCCCGTCGCCCAAGCGCCGTCCCGACATCATTCGACCGGTAAACTCGTCAATCAGGACGACCTGTTCGTTCGAGACGACATAGTCTTTGTCCTTTTGAAAAAGCTTGTGCGCCCGCAGACCGTTGTTGAGGTGGTGGACGACCGTGGTGCTTTCAGGATCGTAAAGCGACTGGTTCTCTTCCAAGAACCCTTTGCGCTGCAACAGCTCTTCGATAAACTCGTTGCCTTCATCGGTGAAAGTTACCGACCGGGTCTTTTCATCGATTGTATAGTGCTCATCGGTGAGTTCGGGGATCACAGTATCGATGCTGATATACATTTCGGATCGGTCTTGTGCAGGACCCGAGATGATCAGCGGCGTCCGCGCCTCGTCGATCAGGATCGAATCCACCTCATCGACAATCGCGAAGTTGTGGTTCTTCTGAAAAATCATGTCCAAATCGGACTTCATATTATCGCGCAGATAATCAAAGCCCAATTCGTTGTTGGTCGCATATGTGATGTCACAGGCATAAGCGTCGCGCTTGTTGTCTTCGCCCATCCCACCCCAGGCGACACCCGTTGTCATGCCAAGGGCCGCAAAAACCTTGCCCATCCATTCGGCGTCCCGCTTGGCAAGGTATTCGTTGACCGTCACGATATGCACGCCTTTGCCCGTCAGCGCGTTCAAATACGCCGGGAAGGTCGCGACAAGCGTTTTGCCTTCGCCTGTCTTCATCTCGGCAATGTTACCTTGATGCAGGAAAATACCGCCCATCAGCTGAACATCAAAGGCGCGCAGTCCTAAAGCGCGCTTGGCGGCCTCACGACAATTTGCAAAAGCCTCCGGCAGGAGCGAATCAAGGCTTTCACCGGCCTTCGCGCGGTTGGCCAATTCTGCCGTGGTTTCAATCAACTCTTCGTCTGAGAGTTTCTCGAACTCCGGCTCTAAATCATTGATTTTGGCGACAAGTGGCCGCGTAGCCTTGATCTTGCGGTCATTGGGTGTGCCAAAGACCTTTTTGGCAAGTGTCGAAAACCCCAGCATGTGCACTCCAGCCGATCAGCAACTCCGGGCGTGCGCAGACTAGCTTGCCCGCCCTGCGCTCAACCCATAGATAGTGGCATGAAGACGGGGCCGCGCGTGCCCATAGCGCGATGTAAGGGCCCACCGATACCGTGTCAACGCCGCCCTCGCTTGCGGCCCTATACTGGGATGAATGAATGACCACACGCTTTGCAATTCTTGCTGTTGCCGCTGCTTTGACTGTGAACTCTCTGCCCGCGTGGAGCGACGCTCATGCCAAAGTCGACTTGGATCAAGTTGTGGCCAACGTGAATGGCGTCGACATCACACTGGGTCATATGGCGGTGGCGAAGGCATCCTTGCCGGACCAGTATCGTCAGCTGCCTGCGGATGTCTTGTTTCCCGGCATCTTGGACCAGTTGATCCAGCAAACCGTGCTTGGACAAAGTTTTGAAGGCGACTGGCCTCGACGCATCACGCTCGCGCTGGACAACGAAACGCGGTCTTTGATTGCCGCTGAGGTGGTCGAAGGCATCTTGGCGAATGCGTTGAAACCGGGTCTGGTCGAGAAATTCTATCAGGACCGGTATGAAAACGGCGAACAAAGCCTTGAATACAACGCAGCGCATATTCTCGTCGAGACAGAAGAAGAAGCTCAACAGATCAAGATCGACCTTGATGAAGGCGCAGATTTTGCGGAAACCGCGCGCGAAAAATCGACGGGTCCGTCCGGACCACGCGGGGGCGATCTGGGCTGGTTTGGTCCAGGCGTGATGGTGCCGAGCTTCGAAGCCGCTGTATTAGAGTTGGAAGAAGGCGAAGTCTCTGCCCCAGTCGAGACGCAATTTGGCTGGCATGTCATTAAGCTGATGGACCGCCGCAATAAGGAAGCGCCCCAGTTGGACGACGTGCGCCAAGAGCTGGAACAAGCGATCCGCCAACAGGCTGTTGAGGATCAGATCAAAGAGCTGCTGAGTGCAGCGAAAGTAGATCGCTCTGGTGCCAATGGCATCGACCCGACCGTTTTGGACCAAATCGACCTGTCGAAGTAAGCATGTCTGACCCGTTACCAAGATCACCGCTCGCCCCGGCGACACAGCCAGACTTGCCTGAAATTCCAGGGTGTACGTTTGCGGTTGCTGAAACAGGTATAAAGTACAAGGGCCGTCCAGATCTTATGTTGGCGCATATGGTCGAGGGCACCAGCATTGCTGGTGTCTTCACGCGGTCGCAGACACGTTCAGCCGCGGTTCTAGATTGCCAAGCGAAAATCGGCGGTGCGGTAGAGGGCGCCGCGGCAATACTCGTTAACGCAGGGAATGCGAACGCATTTACTGGCAAAAGCGGTATGGAAAGTGTGGACCGGCTTGTCACGAAAGTCAGTACAGTTCTCAACGTTCCCGCATCGCGCATTTTTACATCATCCACGGGTGTGATCGGTGAAAAGCTGCCAGATGATCGCATTTCAGCGGCTTTGAGTGACCTTGCCACGGCTTTGGGGCCCAATGGGCTTTCTGACGCAGCAGAGGCCATTCGCACCACGGATACCTATTCAAAAGTTGCAACTGAAACGGTCATCTTGCCGCAAGGCGACATCCAAATTGCAGGGATCGCGAAAGGCTCGGGCATGATTGCGCCAGATATGGCGACGATGCTGGTCTACATTTTTACGGATGCGCAATGTGATCAAGCCGCCCTGCAGGATATTGTTGCACGGCAGAATGCGCGGACGTTCAACTGCATCACTGTGGACAGCGATACATCGACATCTGACACCCTGCTGGTCGCAGCCACCGGAACGTCCAGCATCAATGTCGCACAAGACCCCACCTTTGAAGCGGCCTTGGGGCGGATTATGGAAAATCTCGCGCACCAAGTGGTTCGTGACGGTGAGGGCGCAACAAAGTTCATCGAAGTGTCCGTGCGCGGCGCAATCAGCGACACTGACGCACGCCAACACGCAATGTCGATCGCAAACTCACCCCTCGTGAAGACGGCTATTGCAGGCGAAGACCCAAATTGGGGTCGAATTGTCATGGCCATTGGGAAATCAGGTGCTGCTGCAGATCGCGATAAGATCACAATTCGCTTTGGCGATATACTGGTCGCAGAAAACGGCTGGGTGGCGGACAGCTACACCGAAGAAGACGGCGCCGCCTATATGAAGAACGACACGTTGCGGATCGAAGTAGATTTGGGATTGGCGGAGGGCGCAATCACAGTCTGGACCTGCGATTTGACCCACGGCTACATTTCCATCAATGCGGATTACAGATCGTGACCGCTAAGATCGTTTTGGTCTCGGCAGTTGCGTTGATCGATGTGGATGGACGTGTTTTGTTGGCCCAACGCCCCGAAGGCAAAAGCATGGCGGGGCTCTGGGAGTTTCCTGGCGGCAAAGTCGAGCCAGGGGAAACGCCTGAGGCGGCGTTAATCCGGGAACTGCAAGAAGAGCTTGGCATCGACACTTGGGAAAGCTGTCTGGCACCAATTACGTTCGCCAGTCATGGCTACGACGCGTTCCATTTGCTGATGCCAGTATTTGCTTGCAGGAAGTGGAAGGGCACTCCAACCTCGCAAGAGGGCCAAAAGCTCGCTTGGGTCCGAGCAAATGCCCTGAAAGACTATCCAATGCCTCCGGCGGATTTGCCACTCATTCCAATTTTAAGGGACTGGTTGTAATATTAATTCAAATTGGGGTTGCGCCATGCGATCTTTTCATTAAGCATAAATTTACATCAAAACTGCATCAAAGCAGCGCAATTTCGCCGGGGAGGATTTGAAATGCTGCGTACAATCACGATTGGCAGTGCGATATCAGTGCAAGGAACCTTCGTTCGGACACTTCCGGGCGGTCGTATTTCGGTTCGGGTTGGCAGCTCAGTGTTTTCCGGGCAACCGGTTGCAAGCGCCGCATAACCACAAAAGGGGCTGACACCACTCAGCCCCTTTTTGATTCCGGCAAGTTCCTAGAAATTCACTCTAGTGTGCGCGTGATTTCTTCGCGTTCAAAGATTTCGATCACATCATCCTGACGGATATCGTCATAGTTTTCGAAAGCCATACCGCACTCTTGACCCGAGATAACCTCGGCGACTTCATCCTTGAAGCGCTTGAGTGTCTTCAGAGTGCCTTCATGAATGACGACGTTATCACGCAGCAAGCGAACACCCGCTGACCGGCGTGCAACACCTTCGGTGACCAAACAGCCCGCCACTTTTCCAACGCCAGAAACTTTGAAGACTTCTTTGATCTGTGCGTAACCGATAAAGTTCTCGCGGATTTCCGCAGAGAGCAGTCCCGAAGCTGCAGCTTTAACGTCGTCCACCAGGTCGTAGATGACCGAGTAATACCGGACTTCAACACCCTTCTGGTTGGCTGTATTGCGGGCCGTCGCGTTTGCACGGACATTAAAGCCCATGATCGGAGCACCGGACGCCTCCGCCAAGCCAACATCCGTTTCCGTGATCGCACCAACACCGGAGTGCAGAACGCGCACGCGTACTTCGTCATTTCCGATCTTTTCCATCGCCTGAACGATGGCCTCGGCAGAGCCTTGCACATCCGCTTTGACCACAATCGGCATTTCGGCCACGTTTTCATCTGCCTTCGCTTTGGCCAGCAACTGATCCAATGTCGTCGCGGCACCGGCAGCGGCGCGTTTATCCTTAGCGGCCTGTACACGATATTGCGCGATTTCACGCGCCTGCGCTTCAGTTTCGACCACGTTCAAGACGTCGCCCGCCTCTGGTGTTCCGTTCAGACCCAAAACCTCGACCGGAACCGACGGGCCAGCTTCTTTCACGCGCTTGCCCTGGTCGTTTTCCATCGCGCGGACTTTTCCCCATTGCTCGCCCACAACGAAGATGTCGCCTTGGCGCAATGTGCCGTTTTGGACAAGCACAGTCGCGACGGGCCCACGGCCAACATCAAGCTGCGCCTCAATCACCGCACCCATTGCCGCCCGATCCGGGTTGGCCTTCAACTCCAAGATCTCAGCCTGAAGCGTGATGGACTCCAAGAGGTCGTCCAGGCCAGTTCCTTTCAGCGCAGACACTTCAACGTCCTGGACCTCACCCGACATCTTTTCCACAATGACTTCGTGTTGAAGAAGGTCGGTCCGAACTTTGTCAGCATTGGCCGCAGGCACGTCGATCTTGTTGATCGCAACGATCATCGGAACTTCGGCTGCCTTGGCGTGGTTGATCGCCTCGATTGTCTGCGGCATCACTGCGTCATCGGCCGCAACCACAAGAACAACGATGTCCGTCACCTGCGCGCCGCGTGACCGCATGGACGTAAAGGCCGCGTGGCCAGGCGTATCGAGGAATGTCAGCTTATTGCCGTCCTGTTCGACCTGATAGGCACCGATGTGTTGTGTAATCCCACCCGCTTCACCCGCGACAACCTTCGCGTTGCGAATGGCGTCAAGAAGCGAGGTTTTACCATGGTCAACGTGGCCCATGATCGTAATCACGGGTGGGCGGTTTTTCAGATCGGCTTCATTGTCGTCTGCCGTCTCAATAACATCTTCCACGTCCGCGTCCGACACACGCGTCACTTCATGACCAAACTCTTCGATGATCAATTCGGCGGTATCCGCATCAATCGTCTGGTTCTGCGTCGCCATGATGCCGTTGGTCATCAGCGCCTTAACAACATCTGCGACACGCTCGGACATCCGGTTGGCCAGTTCCGACACCATAATGGCTTCGGGCAGTTGGACGTTGCGCACAACCTTTTCACGCTCTTGCGCCCCACCCATTGCTTTTTGACGCGCGCGCTCTTGCTTACGCTTCATCGCGGCCATGGACCGCTGACGTCCGCCTTCAGCACCGGACAGGGCTTGGTTCAGCGTTAATTTTCCGCTCCGCCGTCCGCCGTCATCACCGCGACCGCGATTTGACCGTTGTTCTTCGCGCTCGCGCTCACGACGCGCAGGGGCGGCAGCTGGTTTAGGCGACGACGATGGGCGCGCTTCAGCCGGGCGAGCCGCCGCTTCCTTGGCTTGCTCAGCAGCAACACGCGCAGCGTCTTCCGCTGCTTTTTTGGCTTGTGCTTCTTCTTCTTGCTTCGCCTTGAGCGCCGCTTCGCGCTCACGCTCTTCCCGTTCTTTCGTCTCTTGTTCGGCCCGGCGGCGTTCACGCTCTTCGGCGCGCGCCTTTTCCTCCGCCGCGCGTTTCGCGGTTTCTTCCGCCTCACGCGCTTTCGCTGCTTGAACAGCCTTTAGCCGGCGCTCCATCTCCGCGTCGGAAATCCCGGCCGGCCGCTTTGACGGATCGCCAGCGACACCTCCAGAAGACGACTTTCCCGCACCAGGCTTGGGCACCACAACGCGCTTGCGTTTGGTTTCGACCACAACATTTTTTGTCCGGCCGTGGCTGAAGCTTTGCTTTACGTTGCCGGAGCGTGCGCTGTTACCGCGCAAGCCAAGTGTCTTTTTGCCGTCGCTGTCGCTCATAGAGCCTTTTTTCCTTCCTGACGGGCCGGTGCCGCGTCATCTTTCGGGCGGAGGCCTTTCAGCCGTGCGGCTTCCTCTACAACACGTTGTCCGAGTCCACCAGAGGCGAGCGCCCCATGTATCACAGTTTGACGACCGAAAGCCAATCCAAGCTCATCCGACGTCAGCCATCCAATGTAATCACCCCGATGGGGGGTGCTTAGTTTCGATTTGCCCCGGCCCGACCCATCTGTCGCCTGGATCAACACCCGAGCCACTTCTTGATCAAGCCAAGACTTCACCTTTTCGTATCCGGCGACCGCATCACCGGACTTGCGGGCGAGCGAGATCAGATCAACCACCCGCCGCGCGAGCTGAGCCTCGACCATGGCGATCAGCCCATCCGGTACCGTCACCGGTGCTTTGGCACCACGCGCAAAAAGCCGTTTGTCGATTGCTTTGGTCAAGACCTTAGCATCCGACGTCACATAAAACCCGCGACCGGGCAGCTTGCCCAAAATGTCTGGCACAACCGATTGATCGGGTCCGACAACAAAGCGGATCAAACCACCCTTTGGCTGTACCTCACCGGTCACGAGGCATTTGCGTTCCGGGCCATCCTCCCGCGATTTATCCGCACCTCCGCGTGCCATTGACGTCCAACGCTCCGATGCGGGTTACACCTGTTCTTCTGCCGCATCCAATTCAGGATCGCCGTCAAGCTCTTCATCCTCAGCGTCGGCTTCAAGATCGGCAGGATCGACCCATCCCAGAAGAACACGCGCGGTCATCACCATGTGCTGCGCCTCTTCCAAGGACACATCGAAAGGTTCCAGCAAGCCATCGTCTTTGACGCGCTCGCCATCGACCGTGGTCCAGCCACCAGCCAGTTCCCAGTCTGCACATGTCGCGAAATCTTCCAGCGTTTTGACGCCATCTTTGGCCAACGCCTCCAGCATTTGGGGGCTGAGGCCTTCGAATTCAATAAGGCTGTCTTCGGCACCCAGCGTTTTCGCACTTTCCAACGCTTTCGCGGCTTGGGCTTCCAGGTAGTCGCGCGCACGCGCCTGCAATTCTTCGGCCGTGCCTTCGTCGACACCGTCGATCACCAAAAGCTCGTCTACCTCAACGTAGGCGACCTCTTCGAGGTTGGTGAAGCCTTCGGCGACCAGAAGCTGCGCAAAGAACTCATCCAAGTCCAACGTGTCCACAAAGAGCTGTGTGCGCTCTTCGAACTCGGCCTGACGGCGCTGCGACTCTTCCTCTTCGGTCATGATGTCGATATCGAGGTTGGTCAGCTGCGAGGCCAGCCGCACGTTCTGACCGCGCCGTCCGATGGCCAGCGACAACTGCTCTTCCGGCACCACCACTTCGATCTTCATCGCCTCTTCGTCCAAAACCACCTTGGACACTTCGGCTGGCTGCAGCGCGTTCACCAGGAAGGTCGGCTGATCTTCATTCCACGGAATGATGTCGATCTTTTCGCCCTGCAACTCATTCACGACCGCCTGCACGCGGCTGCCGCGCATACCGACACAGGCCCCGACAGGATCGATTGAGTTGTCATAGGAAATCACCGCGATCTTCGCTCGGCTGCCGGGATCCCGCGCAACGGCTTTGATGTCGATGATGCCATCGTAGATCTCTGGCACTTCCATCTTAAAGAGTTCCGCCATGAATTCAGGCGCGGTCCGGCTGAGGAAGATCTGCGGCCCCCGCTGTTCGCGCCGCACATCTTTGATGTAGCAGCGGATGCGATCATTCGGGCGGTAGCTTTCGCGACCGATCTTTTCGTTACGACGCAAAACGCCTTCGCCTGGGTTCAGATCGACCACGACGTTGCCATACTCTTCGCGCTTCACAGCGACGTTGATGATTGTACCGATCTTGTCTTTGTACTCTTCGAACTGCTTGTCGCGTTCCGCCTCGCGGACCTTTTGCAGAATCACCTGCTTGGCCGATTGCGCCGCGATCCGGCCCATTTCCACAGGCGGCACCTCTTCGACGAACGTGTCACCGATCTGCGGGTCTTCCATGTACTGCTTGGCCTGCTCGACCGTGAATTCGGCCTGGTAGTTTTCCAACTCTTCTTCTTCAACCACGGTGCGCACACGGGTGAAGGTCGCGCGGCCCGTCTTACGGTCGATGCTCACACGGATGTCCATTTCTGCGCCATAGCGGGACTTGGCTGCCCGGGCGAGGCTTTCTTCCATGGCCTCGATCACCAAAGCCGGGTCGATCATCTTTTCGCGCGCAACGGCTTCGGCGGTTTGCAAAAGCTCTAGTTGGTTTGCAGATGTAATGGCCATTTAGTCGGTCTCCTCTGACCCGTCGGTCTCTATCTCGTCAAAGGCATCCTCTTTCAGGACGCCTGCCTGTTTGCGTTGTTTCAGCATCATCTTGATCAACTCATCCGTCAGGACGAGCTTGGCATCACTCAGCCAGTCGAAGTTCAGACCGATCGTCCCCTCTTCGATATTGATCAAAACGTCATTGTCTTCGACCCCGGCCAACACGCCCTTAAAGCGGCGGCGCCCGTCGATGAGGTCTGCGGTTTCCAGCTTTGCGTCATAGCCTTCGAAGGTCTCGAAGTCCTTGAGGCGCGTCAGTGGGCGGTCAATGCCGGGGCTCGACACTTCCAGCGTGTAGGCGTCCAGGATCGGATCTTCGACATCCAACACGGCACTGACCGTGGTGGAAATCTCGGCGCAGTCGTCCACCTCGATCCCGCCTTCGGGCTTGTCGGCCATGATCTGCAGAACAGGCGTTTTGCCCCCCTGCAAGCGCACGCGCACCAATTCATAGCCCATATCCTCGATCACCGGTGTGATGATCTCGGCCAGGCGACGATCCATGGCGGCTTTGGCAATCAGTGAATTCGACATCGGACTTTCGTTTGAGCACAAAAAAACGGGCGCGCGGCCCGTTGAACTTTCCCGGTGGTGCACCGGGTGTGGACCCCAGCGCGCCGCTGTTGATCCGCATATACGGATGGCAGCGCGAGTCTGCAAGGGCGTATCGGAATTTAGGCAGGTCGCGCTGCTCGGCGAGGCGGGCACTGCCCTAGTTTTGCATCCACCAGCGTTCGGCAAAGCGCAGATCATCCAGCGGTGCCGCAACACGCTGCGCTGTGGCGATCTTTTGATCAACGCCCGCATGTATGCCCGTGCGATCCTTGAAAAAGCGCGTGTTCAAAGATCGGTCAAGCCCGTGCGCATCATTCAAATCGGCGACGTCCACGAGGCCATCGCGCAGGGCCTGAGCCCGAACCGCCGCATCAGGGACCGAGACGAATTCAACGCTGTCAAACCACCCGGCCTGGCCGTCTTTGCGGTGGCTGGCGACGCGTTTGCCCAGGAAGGATTGTCCCGGAGCGAAGCGGTGCGCGCGGTAGAGACCTGTTCCGATCCAATCGCCATCCGTCTTTAGACCCACACCAAAAGCGTCGGCGGCAAGAGTGAAGGGCAAGTGATCTGAACCTTCCATCAAATACACGGTGACACGCATATCTTCGCCCCGAGAGACCAAACCGTTGCGCTGCAATGCTGCTGCAACATGGGTCGCGGTCAAGGGTGTGCCATCGTGAAAGGCAACGCCCGGCACCAGTTCAAACGTCCAGACACGGCCCGCGTCTGAGGCGGTCCAGGACCGCGCCAAGCCAGGCTGCAATGTACCATCCGCCGCGATTTCGGTCAGTGTTTCAAACACCGCGCGCCGGGCGGCCTGCAAAAAGATACCACCGGGCTGCGTTGCCCAAGTCTCGCTTCGGTCGCCGCCCGACAAGGCCGCGCGCAAATGACCGCCCCTCTTTGGCGCGGCCTCCGCCGAGATGCCAACAGCCGAGAGAAGAGCCGCAGCTGAACCTTTTGCAAAAAGAGCGCGTCGATCAAGCCGGGTCATGATTTTGCCAACCTATCCATCTCGCGCACCAGTTCGGCGCTGATCCCAGGCTCTGACAAGGCGTGCCCGGCCTTTGCAATCAGCTTAAGCTGCGCCTGCGGCCAAAGTGAACTGAGTCTATAGGCCGACTCGGGCGGACAAATCATATCGTAGCGACCCTGAACGATGGTGCCGGGAATATGCGCAATCGTACCCATGTTCTTCAAGATATGCCCATCCTCGGGCAAAAACGCACTGTTCATGAAGTAATGGTTTTCAAGCCGGGCAAAGGCGCGCGCGTACTCGCCAGGGCTTTCACCTGTGACACCGCCAGAATGGAACGACGCCAGCGCATTTTCCCACGCGGCCCAGGCCCGGGCGCATCGGGTTTCGACCATAAGATCGCCGGAAAAGAGACGCGTGTGATAGGCCGCGATCAGATCGCCATGTTCGGCCTCGGGTATCGGCGACAAGAAGCGTTTCCAGACATCGGGCCAGAACCGCGCCGCCCCGCCACCATAAAACCAATCCAACTCGGCTTGCGTCGCCAAAAAAACACCGCGCAGCACCAAATGCAGAACTCGGTCCGGATGGCTTTGCGCATAGATCAGGGCCAGCGTTGCGCCCCAGGAACCACCAAAGACAATCCAGTCTTCGATATCAAAAAGCTCGCGCAGCCGTTCGATATCGTCAACCAAGTGCCAGGTGGTGTTGTTCTTCACCGATGCATGCGGCCGCGACCGCCCGCACCCGCGCTGATCAAAGAGGATCACGCGGTACACGTCAGGATCAAAATACCGCCGCATCGCCGGGCTACAGCCGCCGCCAGGTCCCCCGTGCAAAACTACAACTGGGATCCCTTTGGGATTGCCGCATTGCTCGGCATAGATCTTGTGCCCATCGCCCACTTCAACCATGCGTTGGTCGAACGGGTCGATCGGGGGGTACAGATACTGTACTGCGCGCTTTTGATCCGGGTGTTTGTCCATTGTTGTCCTATATAGACCGGCAGACGCAAAAGAGCATATGGGTTCTGGAATGCAAGCTGAACAAACAACAGTCGACGCAACGGAGATCGCAAAATTTGAGGCAATGGCCGCCGAATGGTGGGACCCAAATGGCAAATTCAAGCCGTTGCACATGCTGAACCCCTGCCGGTTGGACTACATAACGACTCAGATCGCGGAAGAGTTAGATCGCGATCTGTCCGAAGATCTGCCCTTTACAGGGCTTCGCATCCTCGACATCGGCTGCGGTGGCGGTCTGCTCTGTGAGCCGATGGCGCGTCTTGGGGCTGACGTGGTCGGGGCCGATGCTGCCGAGCGCAATATTCCCGTGGCCGAGGTACACGCGGCGCAGTCTGGTCTGACTATCGACTACCGCCACACCACGGCAGAGGCGCTGGCGGCAGCGGGTGAGCAGTTTGACGTCGTTCTCAACATGGAAGTGGTCGAACATGTGGCCGATCCGCAAGCCTTTTTGGACGCGTGTTCTGCCCTTTTGAAACCAAGCGGGCTGCACTTGTGTTCGACAATCAACCGCAACCCCAAAAGCTACCTGATGGCCATCATCGGCGCAGAGCACGTGATGCGGTGGCTGCCCAAGGGCACGCATGAATGGTCCAAGTTCATCACGCCAGACGAGCTTTTTGACCTGATGTCGAAGGCCGGATTAAGCCCTGAAGATCGCAAAGGCTATGTCTTCAATCCCCTCACATGGTCTTGGTCGATCTCGGCGAGTGATCTGAGCGTGAACTACGTCACCGCGGCGCTTAAACCGTCGGACAGTTAGGGTTTCCGAACGTCCATGGGTCTGTGGATGGCAGGCGAGTTTTGACCAAGCTTTCCGATCGCGCGTAGGGGCGCCACTGCTCGGTGATTACTCTGACTCGGTCAGACGTTGGCGCAGGGCACGCAAGGCTGGCAAGGAAGCGCGGATGCCGTCCTCTCCCAGATCGCCTGCGGCCTCGTCCAACAGCGGTGCAATCGCGCTCATCGCCTGATCCCGCGCGGCACGCCCCGCAGGCGAGATTGCAAGCAGCTTGCGCCGCGCATCGTCCCAATCCGGGCGGACATGCACGTAGCCTGCCCATTCCAGCTTTGCGACCGTGTTGGTCATCGCGCCGCGCGTTACACCGAATGTCTGCGCAAGTTGGGCAGGTGTCTTTTCGCCAACACCGCGCGCCAGATGGTTCAGAACCGAAAAATGCGACAACTCCATCCCTTTGGGCAGCACGCGGCTTAGCCGGTTCCGGATCGCCTGATCTGCGGCCAGCACCTCGCTAAACAAAGCGATGGCAAGTGAATTTTGGGGCTCGGATGTCATTCGGGTCCGTCGAAACTGCGGGCATTTTGCAAGGCTGGCACCCTGCGCCGCGCATCATCGACGGATTGCAGTTCCAAATCAACGAGATAAGCGCCCGCCTCGGTTCCAGCGTCCAAAAGAACCTCACCCCACGGTGAAACAACAAGCGAATGCCCATAGGTCGATCTTTGTTTTCCCGCTTGCGCCGCGTGCTTGCCGGTCTGCGCAGGTGCAATGACAAAACACCCCGTTTCAATCGCCCGTGCGCGCAACAAGGCATGCCAATGCGCCGCACCTGTCACAGGCGAAAATGCCGCCGGAACAGTCAAAATCCGTGCGCCCGCGCGCGCAAGCGCCTGGTAAAGCTGCGGAAAGCGCATGTCATAGCAGATGGACAGGCCCACCTTTCCAAACTCTGTGTCCGCAACCACCGCGCGCGTGCCCGGACAGTAGCCTGCACTTTCGCGGTACGTTTCATCGGCGTCGATATCGACGTCAAACATGTGGATCTTGTCGTAATGCGCGACGATCTCGCCCTTAGGATCGATGAGGAAACTCCGATTGGCAAACCGCCCGTCGGCTGCACCCGTCTTGACGGCCAACGACCCAATCAGCAGCCAAACCCCAAGTTCAGCAGCCGTGTCTTTGAGGCGTGCCAGTGTCGTGTCGTCATCGGGAAGCGCCAAGACTGCATCTTGGTGCGTGCGCACAAGCGAAACACAGTTCGTCACCTCCGGTGTCAGAATCCATGTCGCCCCTTGCGCGGCGGCATCGCGCATCAAGCCCTCTACAGTAGCAAGATTGTCCGACGGATCATCCGAAGACGTTAGTTGCAAAAGCGCTGCGCGCATCACGCCGCCAGAAGCGGATCCAGTTTTCCGGCCCGCTCCAAATCGTAAAGATCGTCGCAGCCGCCCACATGGGTTTGACCGACAAAAATCTGCGGAACGGTCCGACCACCATTGGTGCGCTGGATCATTTCAGGTTTGCGGGAAGGGTCCGCTAGTACGTCAATCTCTTTGAAATCCACGCCCTTCTGGGTCAGAAGCCGCTTGGCCGCATGACAAAATCCACACAGGGGCGATGTATAAATCTCTACTGGTTGCATGATCGGCAACTCCTTCGGCATAAGGATCGTTGCACAGGACTTAGTCGTCTTTGCACACGCGTGCCAGTACCAGAACGTCAACCCGACCTGCACCAGCTGCATAGGCGGCCTCGGCCGCGCTGGCCAAAGTCGCACCGCTGGTCATCACATCGTCGATCAGCAAGACGGATTTGCCTTCCAGGCGCTGCATACGCAGCGGGTTCGGGGCAATCGCACCCCGCATGCGTTGAAACCGTTCTTCGACCCCCACGCCATCTAAGGGACGTGTGCGCCGTCTTCGCAAGAGCGCGTCCAACACAGCCGGGCGATCAACCTTTAACGCTAGGTTCTGCGCCAGCAGCGCGGCCTGGTTGTACCGGCGCTTGACCAATCGCGACCAATGCAGCGGCACCGGCACAAGAACCGTGTCTTCGCGGATCAAGGGTCGCCCGGCCTGCGCCAACCATGTTGCGGCCATGACGGCTACGTCTTGCCGGTCCGAGTGCTTCAACCGTAAAACCAAGTTTCGACCCAAA
Source organism: uncultured Aliishimia sp. (assembly GCA_963922415.1). Taxonomy (GTDB): domain Bacteria; phylum Pseudomonadota; class Alphaproteobacteria; order Rhodobacterales; family Rhodobacteraceae; genus Aliishimia. The sequence continues at coordinate 48,524 of CAWUIP010000011.1, forward strand.
TCGCGATACCGCATTGCAGCGCGTCCATGCTGCCACGGCCGGGCAGTCCGCACGCAATCCTCACATTGTGCTGATGTATCGCCAGCCTCGGCCAAAATGGGCACGCCACAACTTTGGCACACGGGTCCATGGATCAATGGCAAGTCGCGCCAACAGCTTCCACACAAACCAAAATCGCTTTCGACTTGGCAGCCGCAGCCGACACAAGACGGCGGAAAAATCACGCGAAGGGCCGTTTGAACAGACTGCTTTAGCACTCTAGATACCTCTCCATGTCTCAGCAGCCGCCAAACCTATGTGACCGTGATGCATTGCAGCGAAACCGACAGCGGCGGCGGTCGGAGGCGGATTTTCTCTACGATTTAGCCGCCGCCGAGATCAAAGATCGCCTTAGCATGGTTAAAAGGGGGTTTACGGATCCCGTCATTGTCACCGGCGCGCCGCATTTTGCAGACCGCCTGGTGGAGAACGCGCCCGTCGTCGCGGACTTCCCAGTTTTAGACTTACAACCCGCACAGCACGATCTGATCATTCACTTTATGGGCTTGCACTGGGCGGACGATCCCGTGGGGCAATTGATCCAGTGTAACCGCGCGTTGAAACGAGATGGATTGCTTTTGGCTGTTTGCTTTGCTGGTCAAACGCTGAACGAGCTACGATCAGTTCTTGCAGAAGCCGAGGCACAGTTGACGGGCGGTCTTTCCCCGCGCATCGCCCCGATGGGTGATATCCGGGATATGGGCGCTTTGATGCAGCGCGCCCGCTTTGCCCTGCCGGTTGCCGATCTGGTCCCCTTCACCGTTGAATACGACACTCTCCGGGACTTGGTCAAAGACCTGCGCGGAATGGGCGAAAGCAACGCGCTGGCCTTGCGTCAGCGGCGCATGCCACCCCGACGGCTGTTTGAAGACGCCGAGGCACTTTACCGCAGGCATTTTCCCGGTGACACAAAGGCCCTGCGCGCCACATTTGAGCTTTTGTGCCTTGCAGGCTGGGCTCCGGCGGAAAATCAGCCGAAACCGCTGCGCCCAGGAACTGCCCAAACCCGCCTAGCCGACGCGCTTGGCACACGTGAGACAAAGCTGCCGGATTGACGAACGGACAAACGCGTTTATCTCGTGCGACGGATGCGTAAAATGGATGCCATGATGTTGGATGCGACCAAGAAAGCTGTTCGGCCGGTTCACGCGCCGGACGATCACCCCGAAGTTCCAGCGGGGCGCGTTGGCATTTTGCTGGCCAACCTGGGCACACCTGACAACTACGACTATTGGTCGATGCGCCGGTATCTGGGCGAATTCCTGTCCGACCGCCGTGTGATCGACTATTCACCTTGGATCTGGCAGCCGCTTTTGCAGTTGGTCATCCTAACCAAGCGCCCATTCTCGAGTGGTGCAGCCTATAAATCGATCTGGAATGAACAGGCCGGCGAAAGCCCGCTGATGACCATCACCAAAGATCAGACAACCAAAATGCGTGCCGCGCTTGAGGCACGCTATGGCGATCAGGTCATGGTCGATTTCTGCATGCGCTATGGCAACCCATCGACCAAGTCGAAGGTGCAGGAGATGATCGCGGCGGGCTGCCAAAAGATTCTATTCTTCCCGCTTTACCCCCATTACGCCGGTGCGACCTCTGCCACAGCAAATGACCAGTTTTTCCGCGCTTTGATGGAGGAAAAATGGCAACCCGTGACCCGCACGGTAGAGCCCTATTTTGCCCATCCGCTCTATATCGAGGCATTGGCACAGTCGATCGAGCGGGCCTATGCGTCCTTAGAGTCGCGTCCAGATATTCTGGTCTGCTCTTACCACGGGGTGCCCAAGCGGTACTTGCTGGAAGGCGACCCGTACCATTGCCAATGCCAAAAAACCACGCGTCTGCTCAAAGAACGTTTGGGCTGGGCGGATACAGATATCACAACGACGTTCCAGTCACGCTTTGGCCCGGAAGAGTGGTTGAAACCCTATACTGTTGAAGAAGTGGCACGTCTGGCAGAGACCGGAAAAAAGAACATTGCCGTCTGTGCGCCTGCGTTTTCAGCGGACTGCATCGAAACGCTGGAAGAGATCAACGAAGAGATTCACGAAAGCTTCGAAGAGGCAGGCGGCGAACATTTCACCTATATCCCGTGCCTCAATGACGATGATGCGCATATCACAGCTTTGGCGACCGTGGTCGAAGAAAACTTGCGCGGCTGGTTGGACTAAGGCCAGCCAAACGTAAAAAAGGCGGCGCCAGGCACCGCCTTTTTTGGATTTTAGAGCGGTCAGACCTTAGTCGGACACAGCTGCCAGAACCAGTGCCAGGATGA
>CAWUIP010000012.1:0-50751 GCA_963922415.1 uncultured Aliishimia sp.
CCGGAAGGAAGCAGCCGTAACGAGACCCGCTTGGGTCGTTGTCAGCCTCTCACCCTTCACCGCTACGCTGTTGTGGGCGCCTGCTGGAAAACCGCCACGCTGACTGTGTCTACATTGACCGCCCCGGGCAGCTCTGCGATGACGACACCCCCGAGCGTAATCACAGTCCCTGAACCGTCCCGTGCAGCGAAGAGAAGCGGCGTTTGCGCCTCAGCCTCTGCGCCGATGACAATCTCAATGGTGTCGGCGCCTGTAAAGTCGTTGATCACCACCGGCGTATACCCAGGCTCTGGCGCGCCAGAGAGGACTTCCAATACAACTACATCGCCACCATTGCCGGTGTTCACCTCATCGCCCTCGTCGACCACGATCCGGTCGTCGCCGGGGCCTGCCAACACGCGGTCCGGCGAAAGATCATCGAAATCGACCGATTCAAGTGTATCGTTGCCAGCCCGGCCCTCGATCAAGTTCGACCCGTAGGCGTCGCGGATCAGGTCATCGCCACGTCCACCGTCGACTGTATCGTTGCCCGGCTTGATCCCGTCTTCCGGCACCAGGAACGACCTCGCTTCAACGTCCGAAGTGCGCAGATCTAAAAAGATATCAGGGCCGCTGCCCAAAGAGATCACGTCGTCTCCAGCGCTGCCAACAACCGCATCCAAACCAGGCCCGGTCTCGACCAGATCGGCACCCGTCCCCGTAACCAAAAGGTCTTCGCCGCCGTCGGTCGATACGGCAAAAGGCGACTCCAGAAACAAGATGTTGGCAAGCTCTTGATCCGCCTCTTCTTGGGTAACTTCGCCGTTCGCGACGTCTTCCGCCAAAAGCTCTTCGACCGTCGCACGGAACTCCTCAGCCAGGACAAAATCGTCCTCTGCACTGGCATCTGTCAGGCTCGCCTGGGACAGGGTCACGGCTGCCGATTGCACCGGTGTATTTCCGACATCAGCAAGAGTGAAATTACCAGTAAAAAGGTCGTCGATATCTGCTTCACTGCTCAAACTTGGGCCACCCAACGATACCGTTTCGCTCTCCTCGGCGCCGGGATCGGCATCTGCGCTGGCGGCGACGTCATCATCGTCAGATGCGCCCACAACGCTGATAAGCAGCCCTAATCCCAACAAAACCAAAAGCGCTTCCATCGATCCGCCCCAAAATCGCATATCTTCAATGGCTTGAGCCTCGCGCGCTTGCGTACCAGGCGCAAGCGGCAATCAAATACACTGTGTTTCCATTTTGAAAACACTGCAGGCAGCGATGGACGCCACGCGCGCAGGGCTTTAAGTTAAAGCGTCGGGAAACGGTGAGGCACGGCATGTCCAATCAAGACGGGTACAAAGTTCTGGCGCGCAAGTACCGCCCAGAGACCTTTGCCGATCTTGTGGGACAGGACGCGATGGTGCGCACGCTGAAAAACGCGTTCGCGGCAGATCGGATCGCCCAGGCCTTTATCATGACCGGGATTCGCGGGACGGGCAAAACCACAACCGCGCGGATCATCGCAAAGGGCATGAATTGCATTGGGCCGGACGGCAATGGCGGCCCGACAACAGAGCCCTGCGGGGTGTGCGAACACTGCACCGCGATCATGGAGGGCCGCCATGTCGATGTGATGGAGATGGACGCGGCCTCTCGCACGGGCGTGGGCGACATCCGCGAGATCATCGACTCGGTTGCCTATCGCGCGGCGTCCGCCCGCTACAAGATCTATATCATCGACGAAGTGCATATGCTGTCGACTTCAGCCTTCAATGCGCTGCTGAAAACCCTGGAAGAGCCGCCCGCGCATGTGAAGTTCATCTTTGCGACGACCGAGATCCGCAAAGTGCCCGTCACTGTTCTGTCGCGCTGTCAGCGCTTCGATCTGCGCCGGATTGAGCCTGAGGTGATGATCGCGCTTTTGCGCAAGATCGCCGGGTCTGAGGGCGCCGAGATCGCGGAAGACGCGCTGGCGCTGATCACACGGGTCGCCGAAGGGTCGGCGCGCGATGCGACCTCCCTTCTGGATCAGGCCATCAGTCACGGCGCAGGCGAGACCACAGCCGATCAAGTGCGGGCCATGCTGGGTCTTGCGGATCGCGGTCGCGTTCTGGACCTGATCGATATGATCCTGAAGGGCGACGCGGCGGGCGCGCTGCGCGAGCTATCCGCACAATACGCGGATGGCGCAGACCCGCTCGCGGTTCTGCGCGATCTGGCGGAGATCACCCATTGGGTGTCGGTTGTGAAGATCACGCCCGATGCCGCCGAGGATCCCACAATTTCCCCAGATGAGCGGACGCGCGGCCTTGCGATGGCCGAGGCGTTGCCGATGCGCGTCCTGACCCGCATGTGGCAGATGCTGCTAAAAGCGCTGGAAGAGGTTTCCGCCGCGCCCAATGCGATGATGGCGGCAGAAATGGCGGTGATCCGGCTGACCCATGTCGCGGATCTGCCGTCTCCCGAAGACCTTGTGCGCAAACTGCAAAACGCGTCGCCGCCGATGCGCCCAGCTGGTGCTGCACCAGGCACGCAAGTGGGCGGACCAACGGCCCAAAGCAGCGCACCGCCGCGCGCGCATATCTCCAGCGGTCCAGCATCGGGCCCTGTTGCGCAACTTGCAGAAGACGCCGCCGAAGCGCTCGCCCGGTTTCCCACGTTTCACGCGGTGGTCGAGCTGATCCGCGCAAACCGGGACGTGAAGCTGTTGGTCGAGGTCGAAAACGGCATTCGCCTGGCCGCCTACCAACCGGGCCGGATCGAGTTCACTCCGACGGATACGGCGCCCGCAGACTTGTCCCAAAAACTGGGCCAACGGCTACAATCCTGGACAGGCAACCGCTGGGCCGTCTCACTGGTCAATGGCTGCACCGCGCCGACGATTGCCGAAACGCGGGATGCCAAGCTGCTTGATCTGCAAAATAAAGCCGCCGCGCACCCGATTGTGGCCGAGGCTTTGGCAAGTTTCCCAAACGCCCGCATCGCCGCCATCCGCTCGCCCGAGGACATGGCGCTTGAGGCCCAAAAGGACGCGCTAGAAGAAGTGGAGGATGAATGGGACCCCTTCGAGGAGGACTGATCCTCTCGCTTCTTGCAGGCCCGACCTGGGCGAGCACTTGCGCGCAGATCAACCCAACCTGGGACGGGGTCAGGATCAGCCCGCTGCAAGAAGCGCTGCACCTCTTTTTGTCACCAATTGGCCTTGTCTTGCTGGCCGCGACCCTTTTTGCCGTGCGGTTTCGCAACCAATGGGGCGGTCTCGTCGCCGTTCTAGGCTGGGCCGGGTTCGTCACATTTGTCGCCATGGGCGGCACAGAGGCGCAACAAGCGGCACGGCTTGAAGGCTGTATTGGGTCACCAGCCTTGTTCATCGGCGTTACGCTTGCGATATGTGCAGGAACCGTCCTCTACACCGCGCCCCTCAAAGCGCCCCCAACCGGAGAAGACTAATGCTCAAGGGACTTGGCAACCTCGGCGATATGGCCGGGATGATGAAAAAAGCGCAAGAGATGCAGACCAAGATGGCGCAGATGCAAGACGACCTGCACAATGTGCTGGTGGTCGGCGAAAGCGGCGCAGGCTTGGTGAAAGCTACGGCCTCGGCCAAAGGCGATCTAAAGGCCCTGGATATTGATCCGTCGATCTTTAACGGCGACGACAAGGAAGTGGTCGAGGATCTGATCCTGGCAGCAATTAAAGATGCGCAAGCCAAGGCCGCCGACAAAGCCCAGGAAGAAATGGGCAAACTGACCGAAGGCATGGGCCTGCCCAAAGACATGAAGTTTCCCTTTTAGGCTGGGATACTTGGGCCGCAGTGCAACGCAATGAGCAGCACCAAAGACATTGAGGCGCTGATCGACATGATGGCCAAGCTGCCGGGACTTGGGCCACGGTCAGCGCGCCGCGCGGTGTTGCATCTGATCCGAAAACGCGCGCTGCAACTCCAACCCTTGGCAGACCTGATGCAGATCGTCGCTGCGACTGCGCGAGAATGTACGAATTGCGGGAATGTCTGTACAACAGACGTTTGCGACATCTGCACCTCGGAAAAGCGGCGCACCGGCGAATTGTGCGTAGTTGAAGATGTGGCCGATCTTTGGGCGATGGAACGGGCCGGTGTTTTTAAGGGCCGCTACCACGTTCTGGGCGGCACGCTCAGCGCGCTGGATGCGATCGGGCCCGAGGACTTGCGATTGCCGCACCTCAAACGGCGCGTAGCGGATGAAGGGATCAGAGAGGTCATTCTGGCGCTTAACGCGACTGTTGATGGCCAAACCACCGCGCACTACATCGCAGACATGCTCGAAGGTCAGGTGCGCCTGACCTCGCTTGCGCAAGGTGTACCCGTCGGTGGCGAGCTTGACTATTTGGATGACGGGACAATCTCTGCCGCTTTGCAGGCGCGCAAAAGCCTGTAGCGCGCTTTTGGGCAGTCCGGTGTGGCCCACCCCTCCCAAAGTGGGCCACACCTGCTCACAGCGCCGAGGGCCACCACGCCCCTGGGGTGAGATTCAAATTATCCTTGCCGTTTTCAGACCGCTCAGACGCGGCTTAAAGAAGATTCGCACTATGGAAGAAGAGCAAAATATTGCATATGCACGCATGTTTTCCTTTCCCCCACCAAACTACACTAGCGCGATCATTGCAGAATGCTTCCACATTCTGCCAAAAAAACAAGAGTTTTAGAAAAAATCTGCTGAGTTTATGGAACTCGCGCAAGAAAAAGCCCGCTAAGAGAAAAATCTCCTGCGGGCTTCCTGGTTTTTGGCAGGTTTCCGGAATGCCGGATGGCTGCACTATAATGATAGATTCTTGAGTTACGGCTGTTCTTCGCTGTCGCCGCTGGGCAGGTTAAAGAAGCTGTCCGCGTCGACATTGGCCAGCGGGTCATCGTCTTCGTCGTCATCCGTATCTGTTAGCGAGAACGTTTCAAGCCCTTCAATCGCCGTTGGGATTTTGGGTTCTGCTTCCATCTCAAGGCTTTGCTCTGTCGACACCAGCTTGCGCCGTTCGTCATCACTCATGACGGGTCCATCCTGCGCCTTCTTGGCCGCGGCTTTTTGCACGGCGGCGTCCAATTCGGTTTGCTTCGTCAATCCCAAAGCAACTGGATCCACCGGCTGGATGTTAGAGATGTTCCAGTGCGTGCGCTCGCGAATGGCCTGGATCGTCGGTTTGGTCGTGCCGACAAGCTTGGAAATCTGCCCATCGGTCAGTTCAGGGTGAAATTTGACCAGCCATAAAATCGCGGCCGGGCGGTCTTGGCGCTTGGACAGCGGAGTATAACGCGGGCCTCGGCGTTTCTCTTCGCCTTGCGCGGCTGGGTTATGCTTCAGCTTCAACTTATAAAGTGGGCTAGCTTCCGCATTGGTGATTTCTTCTTGGGTCAGCTGATTGTTGGCGATGGGATCAAACCCCTTCACACCAGTTGCCACGTCGCCATCTGCGATCCCCTGCACTTCCAATTCGTGCAGACCGACGAAATCCGCGATCTGTTTGAAGCTGATGGTGGTGTTATCGACCAGCCAAACTGCGGTTGCTTTGGCCATCAGGGGCTTTGCCATCTCTCTTGTCTCCTCTGGGCACAGCGATTGGGTCGCCTGAAACAGGCTGTCCCGGGTTTCGGCGGGACGCGTCACCATTGTTGGGGAAGCACAGCGGTATATAGTCGCCGCAAATCAGAATGGAAAGGCTGTTATGCGTTGGATCTTCTTTTGGCTGCTCAGCGTCTCGGTCGCCTTCGCTGAAGGTGAAAAGGCCGGCGTCTTTGATTACTACGTTTTGGCCCTGTCTTGGACGCCGAACTTTTGCGAGATCGAAGGCGACGCAAAAGGGCGCGATCAATGCGACGCGCGACATGATCACGGCTGGCTGCTGCACGGGCTTTGGCCGCAGTTTCATCGCGGCTGGCCCAGTTATTGCACGACGGTGGCCCGCCCACCCTCGCGCGCGATGACCAGCGACATGGCCGACATCATGGGCGCGTCTGGTTTGGCCTGGCATCAGTGGAAAAAGCACGGGACCTGCACGGGTCTTCAGGGGCGTGACTATCTGCGACTGTCGCGGGCCGCCTATGACCAGGTCACGCGGCCCGAGGTGTTCCGCAAACTCGACCGCGCCGTGAAGCTGCCCGCCGCTGTGGTGGAAGAGGCCTTCTTGCAAGCCAACCCCGGGCTGGAACCAGATGGGATAACCATCACGTGCCGCGACGGTCATATTCAGGAAGCACGGATTTGCCTGTCCAAAACCCTGGACCCAGTGCCATGTGGCCGCGACGTGATCCGAGACTGCCGTATGACGGACGCGCTGTTAACGCCCATTCGCTGACGAGTTCACGTGATGGGCGGCAAAATGCGCAGCAGGAGCCGCATTAAGTCCGCGCGGCCCGCAGCACCGGTTTTAGACAGAATCGATGCGACTTGGTTTTTGACTGTGACCGGCGACGTCCCGCGTGTCTCGGCGATCTCGTCCAGTGCGGCACCACTGATCAAGAGGCGACAGACCTCGCTTTCAGCCAGCGTCAAACCATAGGCCGCAACAAAGCGGTCAACCGGCACATCGGGCATGTCCAAGGGATCAATGACCGTGATCATGGCGCCTGCAAGGCCCGGCTCCAACTCGGCCCCGCTATCGCGCAACGGAACAATGTCGATCAACAAGGGGTGGCCGAGCGCAGGCCGCGGAACGACGATCACATCGCGGTCTGCTGCGCCGTCACCGCAGGCGGTCGCGCAGGCGGCTGCAATCGCGGCCTCCAACTGCGCATCCGTATCCGCATCGCTGGTCTTTAACGCGCCGTTTTGAGACTTTGACAAACCGTGCCCGCCCTCAAACAGCGCCTGCGCGCGTGCATTCGCGACCAAAACTTGACCATCCGCCCGCGCCACGGCAAGCGCCACAGCGACGTGGTCCAAGGCGGCCAATGCAGCCCGATACGCGTGCTGCAGTTGGAAGAACATGCGCGAGACTTCGACGGCGCGCGACAGATGCGGCAAAAGAACCTTTGCATTCGGATCAAGCGGGGTCGGCTGCGACAGCGATTGATCATAGCCCAGGCTCATCGCGTCGAACCAAACCTTGTCTTCGTTCAACCGAATAGCCATCCGCCGCGATACGCCAACATTGCGCCGAAGCGACCGGTAGTCTGGTCGCTTGTCATATGTCTCGGACGCGACGCCGCCTTCGGTATCAACCACGGGTAACAGTGGCGGATACGCCTCTAACTTGCGCCAATCCGAATTTTGGTGCCGGTCCAAGACCGCGCCGTAATACATGCCACGAATGGTGCGCGAAAACTCAAGGTAAGGCGTGCTCAGCAGCGTCTTATTGCGCGCGCCGGTGGGATCGTCGCGGATCACCAGCGCCATGCCTTTTGCGCCACTCATCGCCGCGACGTGATCCAGCGCATGCCGCCACTTAGATGGCGTCACGGCGGCATCATAGATTGCCCCCAATGCGTCGCTGAGCCGCGTGTCCATATCTGTCCCTTGTACTCGGTCAGAACTTGGCAAAGCGAAAGCCGGTAGGCAAGATCAGAGCTCGATAACCGTGGACCCCGTGGTTTTGCGCGCCTCCAACGCGCGGTGCGCCTCGGCGATGTCGTCCAAGGCAAACCGTTGATCGATGCGAATAGAGACCGCGCCGCTGGCCACTTTGTCGAAGAGATGCGCAGCCATCTCGCGGCATGTTTCGGGGTTGCTGGTGTGCACAAAGAGCGTCGGCCGCGTGATTTTCAGCGACCCCTTCTGACCTAGGATGCCAATGTTGAACGGCGGCACAGGGCCGGAGGCGTTGCCAAAGGACATGAACATGCCCAGTGGTTTGAGACAGTCGAGCGAGCCTTCGAACGTGTCCGCACCAACAGCGTCCATCACAACATCGACACCGACGCCATCTGTGAGATCCTTGACACGTGGCACGAAGTCTTCGGCTTTGTAGTCGATGCAATGCGCCGCCCCATGCTCCAGCGCCAAGGCGCATTTTTCGGGCCCACCTGCAGTGCCGATCAGTGTGATCCCTTCCGAGCGCGCCCATTGGCAGGCGATCAGCCCGACACCGCCAGCGGCAGCTTGGAACAGAACCGTGTCACCTGCAGCAAGGGGCGACGTGCGGTGGAACAGGTACTCGACCGTCATCCCCTTCAGCATCATCGCCGCCGCCACATCAAACGGGACACTGTCCGGCAGCGCCACGACTTGCGCGGCGGGCATCACGCGGGCCTCGGCATAGGCACCAGGCGGCATGGCGGCATAGGCTGCGCGATCCCCTTCCTTGAGATGCGTGACACCGTCGCCAACAGCCTCGATAACGCCCGCGGCTTCCATGCCCAGCGCGTGCGGCAACTCCAGGGGATAAAGGCCGGAGCGCTGGTAGACATCGATAAAGTTCAACCCGATGGCCTTATGCGCAATGCGCACCTCGCCCGGGCCCGGATCGCCCACCGGCTGGTCGACAATCCGAAACTCCTCTGGGCCGCCGGCCTTCTCGATGATCGCTGTTTTTGCCATGTCGGGCTCCTTCTCTGTCTCTCGTTTCTTTAGGCGTCGCCCGCCACGCGCAGGACAATCTTGCCGATATGGGCCGAGCTTTCCATGCGCGCATGCGCGGCCGCCGCGTCCTCAAGAGCAAACTCTTGATCCATAACCGGCGCAACGCGGCCCGCGGCCAAAAGCGGCCAGACATTGGCCAAAAGCGCGCGCGCGATCTCGGCCTTGGCCAGGTCCGATTGGGGCCGCAGTGTTGACCCTGTCATGGTTAGCCGCCGCGTCATCAATTGTGCAAAGTTCACCTCGACCTTGGGGCCTTGCAGAAACGCGATTTGGACCAGCCGACCGTCATCCGCGAGCGCCTTGATGTTGCGCGGGATGTAATCGCCGCCCACCATGTCCAAAATTAGGTTCGCGCCACCTTCGGCTTGGGCGAGGGCGACAAAGTCGCTGTCTTTATAGTTCCAGGCGGCCTCAGCGCCCAACTCTAGGCAAGCTTGGCATTTGTCATCTGACCCGGCGGTCACAAAGACACGCGCGCCGAAGGCGGCCGCCAGTTGGATCGCTGTCGTGCCGATCCCCGAGGATCCCCCATGGATTAAGATGCGCTCGCCCGCCGTCAGGCCGCCGCGCATGAACACATTCGTCCAAACGGTGAAAAACGTCTCGGGCAAACAGGCCGCTTCCTTGAGACCCAGACCCGCTGGCACCGGCAAACAATGCGCCGCAGGCGTTGCAACGTATTCCGCATAACCGCCGCCGGGCAACAACGCACAGACATGATCGCCCAGAGCGACCCCATCCGCACCAGGACCCACCGCCACCACTTCGCCAGAGGCTTCCAAACCGGGAAGGTCGCTGGCCGTGGGCGGCGGCGCGTAAAGCCCCGCACGTTGTAGCGCGTCAGGCCGGTTCACCCCCGCATAGGCGACTTTGATGACGACCTGCCCATGGCCGGGTTCAGGCTGCGTCCGCGAGACGGGCACCAGGACCTCTGGCCCGCCTGGCTTGGAAATCTCCACTGCGCGCATTGTCTGAGACATACCAACCTCGTGATCCTACTTCGTTGTTTCTGCGTACCTAGCCTATGCGCACGGATTTTGGCGGCAAGTGGAAAGGACAAATAGGGATGCTGATCCTGTCATTCGCAGTGAACCTTTTGGTACTCGTCCCGCTGCTTTCGGCGTTTGCGGCCAACCCGGCGGGACTAGATCCTGTCTTTGGCCCGGACACAGACGCCCGCCGCATCCTTGTGTGCCTTTATGCGACACTTGCCTTGGCCAGCGTGACAGGGTTGGTCCTATGGGGCCTTGGCGCGCAGGACGCGGCGCGGACGCTGGGCTTAGTCCTCTTCTCAGTGCAGATTGCCTACAAACTGATGACGGTGCCAGCCGTCGGTCTGGCATCTCCCGTCGTGCTGACAAACTTGGCCGTCGTTGGCGTCCACGCCGTCACGCTCTACACACTGCTCGCGCGCAGCGGCTAGTCGCGCGGTGCGGCCCAGCTGCCTGGCATGTCTGCGGCAGGCGCACGCCCTGGCGCTTTGATCTGACTGAGGAACCAGTTCGGGCCAGCCATCAGGCGACCCAAAACCGGGTTGTTGTTGACACTGGCTTTCAGCTTTTCGAACTGCATCACGTCATCGATGCGGCGGTCCAAAAAGGCCCAAGTTTCAGCGTGGTCAGGGCTTTCATCGCCCAACCAAAAGAGCACAGTCGAGCCATAGACGCCGCTGAGGATCGCGCGTTTGGAGTACCAATTGAAGTCATCCGACGTGTCCCCTAGGGCAGTCCAAATTCGGTCCGCCGTGCCCCAGACCGCCTTCGCCCCATCGGCTGCGTGCATCGGCAGGGAAAAGAGCGTCGTGCCACGCCGCACGGCTTCTTTGTCCTCAATCGCTTCCAAGCGAAACCGCACAGCCGCCGCCACCCGGTCGCGGTAGCGCATGGCCGACACGTCTTCGGACGCCAACCGCGCCTCCATCGCCCTATCGCCACGATGGTGGAAGGCCAGGGCGAGGTCGATCGCGCCACGCGGAAACGCAGCATTGGCGGTCGCCATGTCGACGCCCGCGTCTGCAACAGCCGCCTTGAAGGTCTTTTCAGACCAGCCATCGAAAGGGACGTGCATCAAAGCAGCGTCCAAAACCTGTTCTGTTACTTGATCGTAAACTTCGGTCATTGCGGCACCTTTGCTGCGGAATCTCTGTGTGAACACTAGACAAGTTAGAGGCGTGTTGCTATACGGCCACCTCCTGCAATCCTTGCAACTCAATCTAGAAAGGTGGTGACAACCACATGCAGGTTAGTGTTCGCGACAACAATGTCGATCAGGCGCTTCGCGCGCTCAAGAAAAAACTGCAGCGCGAAGGCGTGTTCCGCGAAATGAAGCTCAAGCAGCATTTCGAGAAACCGTCCGAGAAGAAGGCCCGTGAAAAGGCAGAAGCGATCCGCCGCGCCCGCAAGCTGGCGCGCAAAAAGGCACAACGCGAAGGTATGATGTAAGCGCGCCTTACAGTTTACCCAAGTTTCGACCCCGCTGCCCCACGGCTGCGGGGTTTATCTTTGTCCGGGGAGGGCCAAAAACGGTCGAAGGGTCGACGCCTTGGGCTTCTGTTGTGGCGGCAACGTGCCGCGAGCGCCTTGGCCCGCATCAGGCGCACCACGGCGCGGGCGTCAGACCGGCAGCGCCGTGGTCTTAAAGACAGTTTTCAGCGCGAAACTCGATTGCATCTGAACGATGCCTGGCAACCGCGCCAAATGCTGGCGGTGGATACGTGCGAAATCCTCGGTGTCTTCAGCCACAACTTTCAAAATATAGTCTGCCGTACCAGCCATCAAATGGCATTCAAGTACGTCCGGTATTCGGGCCACGGCTTGCTCGAAGGCGGCAAGAACCTCTTCAGTTTGTCCTTGAAGCGTGATCTCAACAAAAACTGTTGTTGAAACGCCCAGTTTTCGCGCATCCAACAAGGCAACGTAGTCTCGGATGAGCCCGACACTCTCCAACCGCTGTACACGCCTGTGGCAAGCGGACGGGCTGAGATGAGCGATTTCGGACAGCTCGGCGTTCGACATACGCCCGCGCTTCTGTAACGCCCGCAATAGGCGACGATCTGTTTCATCTAGTTCCATTTGCGCACATCCATTGCATATCTTTGGCCAAAATTCGGAAATTTTCCGAAGCAAGAGCCGCACAGAAGACGTTTTCGTGGAACACACAAAAAAAGAGGGGACAAGTCCCCTCTTTTGATTTCGCTGATGTGTCCGGTCCAAGCGGTATGTTTACCGCGCCTTCAAGGCGTCCCGGATTTCGGCGAGAAGTTCCTCTTGTGTCGGCCCTTTCGGCGCTTCCTCTGCGGGTTCTTCTGGCGGTGTCGCCGCGTCTTTCACGCGGTTCACCATCTTGACCAGCACAAAGACGACCCATGCGATGATCAGGAAGTTGATGATGGCCATGATAAAGTTGCCGTATGTCAGGTTCGCTTCACCGACGGTCAGCGCCAAACCGCTAAAGTCCAAACCGCCAACAAAGATCCCAATAATTGGATTGATCAAATCGTCCACCAACGACGACACAATGGCCGTAAAGGCCGCGCCGATGATGATCCCCACTGCCATGTCCATCACATTGCCCTTGGCAATGAAGTCTCTAAATTCTTGCAACACTGTTTTGGCTCCCATTTTCCGTGCTGAGGCCGGTCAACAGCCACTCCTGTTCACCGGCAAACAATCATTAACCTTTATTTGCACATTGAGCGCCCTTAAATACCGGGGAAACACGCTTATTGTCTCCCCATCAGAAACAGGAGTTGTCTATGGCCGATCTGTCGTCCTTCCCCATCACGCAAAAATGGGCCCCGCAAAACCCTGATGTTATTCAGCTTTACGCCTTTCCGACCCCGAACGGTGTCAAAGCATCGATTGCGCTGGAAGAGATGGAACTTGCCTATGAGGCACATTTGGTCACGCTGGCCGATGCGGATGTCAAAAGTCCTGAATTTTTGTCGTTGAACCCCAACAACAAAATACCCGCCATAATTGACCCAAATGGACCAGATGGCGCGCCAGTGGGGCTATGGGAAAGCGGGGCGATTCTCATCTATCTGGCTGAGAAATCTGGCAAGCTGATCGGCAAAACAGCGACCGAGAAAGCGCACATTTTGCAGTGGCTGATGTTCCAAATGGGCGGGGTTGGGCCGATGTTTGGCCAGCTCGGGTTTTTCTACAAGTTTGCCGGTGCGCAGATCGAAGATAAGCGCCCGCAAGAACGCTACATCGGCGAAGGCAAGCGGCTGCTGGCCGTCATCGAACAGGTGCTTGATGGCAAAGAGTGGATTGCAGGCGACTATTCTATCGCGGATATCGCGCTTGCCCCTTGGCTCGGCGCGTTGGAATTCTACGGCGCGCGCGAAGTTCTGGGCTGGAGCGATCACAAAAACGCAGTTGCCTACCTGGAGCGGTTCATGGCGCGACCCGCCGTCGAAAAGGGGCGCAACACGCCGCCACGGCCTTAACCGGGCAGCGCGCCTGTCAAAACATAGCGTAGGATCTGGGCGACCTCTTGGGGCGTCCGGGTCACCGCAAGGGCTGCGGCATCAACTTCTTTGAGCGCGTGATCGTGATCGGGCTGCTGCAGGATGATCAGGCTTTTGCCCAAAGCGGCGGCGTAGCCTGCGTCAAAAGCCGCGTTCCATTGGCGGTACTTTTCGCCGAACCGCACCACAACAACGTCGGCGTCTTCCAGCCCCTTGCGCGTGCGGATGGCGTTGACCATCGCGCCTTTGTGGTCGTGCCAGTATTTGTTGGGCTCGGCTCCCAAGATCGCGACGCCGCAATCATCGCTGGCCGCATGATCCGTCACAGGTGCCGTGAACTGAACATCCAGGCCATCGCATGCGGCGGCGATCTCATCGCGCCAATTGGTGTGGATCTCACCCGAAAGATAGACATTCAACGTCATACCGTGTCCTTCCCAAAACGATGCCGCGTAAGGTGCGTCCCTGCACGCACCCTACCCGCGCAATTGACCGCCTGTGGCCTTGGTCACCTTTTCGATTACCTTCTGCCCCACGGCGTCGATGTCTTTTTCGGTCAGCGTGGTCTCACTCGGCTCCAACCGCACCGTGATGGCAAGGCTTTTCTTGCCGTCCCCCAACGCTCCATCGATGAACTCGTCAAACACGCGCACTTGACTGATCAGCGCTTTGTCCGCCCCGGCGGCCGCGTTCACCAGGTCCAGCGCCGCGACATCTGCGTCCACCACGAAGGCAAAATCGCGCTCAACAGGCTGAAGATCGCTGATCTCCAGGGCAGAGCGCGTGGCGCCAGCATTGCGCGGCATCGGTATCTCGGCGGGCCACAATGTGAAGGCCATCGCCGGGCCTTTCACATCCATTGCGCTCAGTACCTTGGGATGTAGCTCGCCAAAGATGCCCAAGACCTTCTTTGGTCCAAGACAGATCTTCCCGTGACGGCCCGGATGCCACCACTCCTGCGCGCCGCGCAGGATCTGCACTTTCGCTGGCGCGCCCATCGCTTGCAGAAGCGCCTCGGCATCCGCCTTCACATCAAAGGGCGTCACAGGCCGCGATGCGCCATGCACGTCCTTGGGTCCTGTCTGCCCAATCAATACGCCACTCACCAGCAAGTGCTGCTCCTCGGGTTCTCCCCCATGGAAGGCGGGCCCCACTTCAAAGAGCGCAAGGTCCATGAACCCACGCGCCTGATTACGTGCCGCCGCCCGCAAAAGCCCCGGCAAAAGCGCAGGACGCATATGGCTCATATCGGTTGAGATCGGGTTTTCCAGACGCGTGGCATCATCCCCGCCGCCAAAGAGCGTGGCCGCTTCCTGATCGATGAACGAGTAGGTCAGGCATTCGTTATACCCCAACGCCACGCAGGTCCGCCGCGCCATCTGTTCGCGCCGTTGCATCGGCGTCATCACCGGTTTCGGCACCCCGGCTGCGCGCGGCAGCGGTATACCTTCCAGCTTCGTCAGCGACGCAATCCGCGCCACCTCTTCCACCAAATCGGCAGAGCCTTGCACATCTGGCCGCCAGGAGGGCACGTTGGCCATGTCCCCCTCCATCCGGAAGCCCAGAGCCGTCAGCGTCTGGCGCTGCTCTGCTTCTGGGATGTCCAGCCCAACCAGGCTCTGCACCCGCGCAGGTTCCAGCTTGTACGCGCGCGAGGTGTTGGGCACCTCGCCCGCTTGGATCAGTTGCGAGGCCGTGCCGCCCGCGTGATCCACGATCATCCGCACCGCGTGCTCCAACCCAACAGGTGTGAAGGCCGGATCGACCCCGCGCTCAAACCGGTACCGCGCGTCCGAGTTGATCTTGAGTGCGCGGCCCGTATAGGCCGTCTGGATCGGGTCCCAATAGGCGCTCTCGATGAACACATTCACCGTCTCTTCGGTGCAGCCTGTCTCTTCGCCGCCCATGATACCCGCGATGCTTTCTGGACCGTTCTCGTCCGAAATCACCATCTGCCCCGGTTGAAACGTGTAGGTCTTACCATCAAGCGCCAAAAGCGCTTCGCCCCCGGCCGCACGGTGCACGCGCAAGGATCCTTTCACTTTGTCCACGTCAAAGACGTGCAAGGGGCGGTTCAGGTCGTAGGTGAAGAAGTTCGTCACATCGACCAGGAAGTTGATCGGACGCAAGCCAATCGCGCGCAGCAAGTCCTGCAGCCAATCCGGGCTCGGCCCGTTCTTCACACCCTGGATCACGCGCCCGCAGAAGAGCGGATTGCCATCCAGCGTATCGGCATCAATCGTCACGCCCATCTCGGTCTCAAACCCGGCTGGCACCGCATCAACTTCGCGCGGCAACAGCGTGCCAAGCCCCCGCGCGGCTAAGTCCCGCGCCACACCGCGAACACCCAGCGCATCTGGCCGGTTGGGGGTAATCGCAATTTCGATCACCGGGTCGACCTTCGCCGGATCATTCGCGCGCAGCCAATCGACATAGCTTTGACCAACTTCGCCCGACGGCAGTTCGATAATCCCGTCATGCTCGTCCGACAGTTCCATCTCGCGCTCTGAACACATCATGCCAAAGCTCTCGATCCCTCGGATCTTGCCCACGCCGATGGTCGTGTCGATCCCCGGCACATAAGTGCCCGGCTTTGCAACAACGACGGTGATGCCTTCCCGCGCGTTGGGCGCACCGCAGATGATCTGGGTCTCGCCATCCGCCGTCGCGACTTGGCAGACGCGCAAGCGGTCTGCATCCGGGTGCTGCTCTGCTTTCAGGACATGCCCGATGGTAAAGTCCGCCAAGCGCGCGCTGCGGTCTTCCACGCCCTCCACTTCCAACCCAAGATCGGTCAGGGTCTCTGTGATCAGATCAAGCGACGCGTCGGTCTCTAGATGAGACTTCAACCAAGATAGCGTAAATTTCACGGCGCGGCCTCCCGAGGGCGCTAGGGCAACATCGCGCATGCTTTGCCAAAACCGCACACCGGGCGCAAGGCGTAGCCGCGTGTCTGGGATTTATGGATAGCTGAAAGGCAGCCCCAAAAGCTCATCCAAGTGCCGCGCGATCCATCCATGCGGGATGAAATGCCCGCCCGGATGGATATCCAGGCTCACGCGTCCGGTCTCGCAACTCTCCCAAACAGACCGCGAGAGGGTCAAAAAGCTGCGCTGCTGCCAGTCTGCCGTCCCCGTAACCGCCCCACACCCGTATATGCCCCGCCAAAGGGCAACAGGGTGGGTCTGATCGCCATTAGCCCCATAGGGAAATGGCAAGACAGTGTCGTCGAGACCGTATACTTGGCGCACTTCGCGCGGGGCGGTCTCGCAATCCTCCTCCTGGCTCAGCGTGCCGGAAATGGCCAAGAGGGCCGCGATGTCCGCGCCATCTTCGCAAACAAAGCGCCACGCCATGTTCGAACCCCAAGAGTAGCCGGAGACAAAGATCTGATCCTCGTCCACCGGATAGCGCGCCCGCACATCGTCCAAAACGGCACGCGCAAACGGGGTGTCGGGCGAGCCTGACCGCCAGAAGTCCCAGGTTTTACGCAAGCCATTGGGCGCGACCAGAAGCACACCGCGCTTACGCGTCGCGCCACTGATCCGCTGATGCTGGACGATCAAGGTGCCCTGCCGCGACCAGCCGTGGAAATGCAGCATGACGGGAAGCGGCGTCTGCCCGTCCCAGCCATCCGGCTCCAGCACATGGTAAGACCGGTCGCCCACCGCACAAGGCGTTTGCCCGTGGCACTCTCGACCACTCGGGCTTTGCGACGCGACGGCCGTCGCCCATAGGAGAAGTATCACGATCCAACGCATAGCCGACACGTTATCCCATGAGATACAAATGTCACCTCACGTCCCCGTAAGGTGCGGCACTGCCCGCACCCTACCGCGAGAGACCACCATGCAGCGTCGGCATGTCCAGCGCCGAAAACCCATAGTGTCGCAGCCACCGCAAATCGCTTTCAAAGAAGGCGCGCAGGTCGGGAATGCCGTATTTCAGCATCGCAATCCTGTCGATCCCCATCCCAAAGGCGAAGCCTTGCCAGACCTCCGGATCAATCCCGCCCGCCTGCAACACCTTTGGATGCACCATGCCAGAGCCCAAGATCTCCAGCCAGTCATCGCCCTCACCGACCTTGAGCGTGCCACCCTCCCAAGAACAGCGAATATCAACCTCTGCCGACGGCTCGGTGAACGGAAAGTGCGACGCCCGAAAGCGCAACTCAACGCCACCCTCGACCTCAAAGAACGCCCGCACGAACTCTTCCAAAACCCACTTCAAGTTGGCCATAGAGATGTCTTTGTCCACCGCAAGCCCTTCGACCTGGTGGAACATCGGCGTATGCGTCTGGTCGTAGTCAGCGCGGTAAACACCGCCCGGGCAAATGATCCGCAAGGGCGCGCCCATCTTCTCCATCGACCGGATCTGCACGGGCGAGGTATGCGTACGCAGAACATGGGGCGGGCGATTGTCGCCCTCGGCGCGGT
This sequence comes from uncultured Aliishimia sp., assembly GCA_963922415.1. Taxonomy (GTDB): domain Bacteria; phylum Pseudomonadota; class Alphaproteobacteria; order Rhodobacterales; family Rhodobacteraceae; genus Aliishimia. Next base: position 17,439 of record CAWUIP010000012.1, read on the forward strand.
GCATATAGAACGTGTCCATCTCCGCCCGCGCGGGGTGGTGCCCGGGAATGTTCAACGCGTCAAAATTGTACCAATCCGTATCAATCCGCGGCCCTTCGGCGACCGAAAAGCCCATCTCGGCGAAGATGGCCGTGACCTCTTCGCTCACCTGGCTGATCGGATGGAGCGTGCCTTGACGACGGTTTTGCGCGGGCAGCGTCACATCCAGCCACTCGGTCCGCAACCGCTCATCCAAAGCCGCATCCGCCAGCGCCACCTTCTTGGCAGAGAGGGCAGAGTTGATCTCATCCTTCAGCGCATTCAGCTTGGGCCCGGCAACCTGACGCTCTTCGGGGCTCATCTTGCCCAATTCACGCATCTTCAAGCTAATCTCGCCCTTTTTGCCGACCGCCTGGACGCGCAGATCTTCCAAAGCCGCCTCATCCGCCGCCGATGCGATCAGATCGATGTATTTCGCGCGCAGGTCTTCCATGGCAAAGCCCCCTTAAGTCGCGTGCGAAATAGCTTGGCCCGCTCTAAGGTGCAAGAGAACGGAGGACGCGCACCGTGAGAGAATTGTTCGAACTCTGGGCGATGTGGTGGTCGGGTCCTCTGCCCGTCACCGCGACCTTGCTTTGGGGGCGCCCCATTTGGTGGTGGGAGCGCGTGGGAACCGTTGTTCAAGTCCTCGCAATTCTGGGTCTGGTTTTTGAATTGATTGGGGAACGGCGCTTGCATGAATTCGCCAAGCAAATTCACGAAGCACCAAAGTCCCTAAAACTATCTTCCGAGACACCCGAAGATGAAACCGCAACGGACACGATCCCCGAGTTGGTGTTTTTCGCCCTGGTCTTTGGGGTCAGTGTTTTTGCAGCGTTTCAAGCGACAGCATTTTTTGTTTTCGACTCTGTCGATGCGATGTCACGTTTTTTGGTGCAGTACCTGCCTCGAACGGTTGTCATCGTCATCCGTTTTATCGTGGGTATGGGCCTTTATCTTATTGTTCTTGCAATTTTTTCTGTAGTCACCATGCTTGCATTGTCACCTGTGTTTTCTCTGATTTTCAGGGGCTTCGCACGCTTGCTCCAAAGCCGACGATTGCGCACATTGCTGAATGTCGGGATCGTCTTTGCCTCGGTTTTTAACCTGCACTTCACGCTGTTGGCACAGTGACCGCAAAACAAAAAGGCCCGCGCACTGGCGGGCCCTTTTCGGAAGTTCGTTAAGGAACCAATTAAGCGCTCAGCGCGCCTTTTGCTTGGTCCACGATGGCCGCGAAGGCGTCGGGCTCGTGGACGGCGAGGTCGGCCAGCACTTTGCGGTCAACTTCGATACCTGCAAGGTTCAGGCCATTGATAAAGCGCGAGTATGTCAACGCTTCGTCATGGGCACGCACAGCCGCGTTGATCCGCTGGATCCACAGCGCGCGGAAGTTGCGCTTGCGGTTCTTGCGGTCGCGGGTGGCGTATTGGTTGGCCTTGTCGACAGCCTGGCGCGCGACCTTAAAGGTCGACTTGCGGCGACCGTAATAGCCTTTCGCGGCTTTGATGACTTTCTTATGGCGGGCGTGGGTGGTGGTGCCACCTTTAACTCTGGACATCGTTCAAGCTCCTGAGATCAGCGGTCGTAGGGCATAAAGCCCTTGACGATTTTGGCGTCTGGTTTGGACATGGTGGTGGTGCCACGGGCATTGCGGATGAACTTGTTGGTCCGCTTGATCATGCCGTGCCGCTTGCCAGCCTGCGCTGTCAGGACCTTACCGGTCGCAGACACTTTAAAGCGCTTCTTCGCGCTCGACTTTGTCTTCATCTTGGGCATTTCCGTCTCCTATCAGTCGGTTCTTTACGCGCAACTCGGCATGCCACACTGGCCGGCCGCGCAAACGAGATGCCGCATTAGGCGCAGATCACGCTTTTGGCAAGCATTTTCCCACACCAAGCCGCAGAAACCTAAAAGATCACTAAATGTGTCAGGGCATTTGCTTTGGTCGCCGCCGCGAAATCGAGTACCTTTCTTATGCGGGGCTCACGGTAGGAAAGGTACAGAATGTCCGGACAGTTTGCCCTTATCTTTTATGTCTTTGTTGGGAGCGCCACCGTGATTGGCGGTATTTCGCAGCTGCCAGCGCTTACGGAAGACACCTCCAGCGTCGAAGTTGGATCGACCATGCAAATCGTTATGTCGCAAGAGCGCAGTTTTTGTGAGACATACGGCCAAGGCGTAGATTGCCAGTGCTTTGCCGAAAAGTCTGGTCAGATCATCACAAATGAAAATTCTCGCGATCACCGTTACCTTTATGCGGACCAACGGGACCTCGCGCGCGGGCAAGCCCGCAACTCCTGCTAGGCCGCGGCACCTAGTTTATGATCTGGGCCACGACACGCACGAAGGCTTCGGGCACATCTGCAAGCGTGTAACCACCGGGATTGCTCTGCAAAGCGTAAAGCACCAAACCACCCGCAACCAAAACTGTTATGATTGCAACGCGCGGCGCTCTTCCGTCCGACAGCGACGACACAATTGACGGGACCGCGAACACGGCCAGAACCAATCCCACGACCAAAGAAAGATCGGATTGCATCCAACGCTCCTTCCCCTCGACCAGAGTTTGGCGCAGGCTACTCTGGATCAGTGGCGTAGATCAAACGTTCGTCACAGGGTGCCACACGTAGAATGTTCGTCGTCCCCGCGACATTGAAAGGAACGCCTGCGGTAACCAGGACTTGGTCTTTTTCAGTGGCATATCCCTGACCGCGCGCCGCCGTCACCGCACTGACGACAGCCATCTTAAATCGATCAACGGTTCCTGTGATCACACAATTTGTCCCCCAGGTCAGGCACAGCGCCCGCGCCGATGACTGGAGCGGCGTCAGCGCCAAGATCGGGACGCGCGGGCGCTCCCGCGCCACCAAAAGAGCCGTTGTACCAGAATGCGTAAAGCAGCAAATCGCTTTAATATCTGCCGTCTCGGCAATCTCGCGCGCGGCAGCCACGATTCCATCAGCCACAGTTGTCCGCGCGGCTTGCCGCGACGATTCTATGATCTGCGTATAGGTCGGATCCTGTTCCACCTCGGTCGCGACGTTGTTCATCGTGGTCACAGCTTCCAGCGGATAGCTGCCAGCCGCACTCTCGGCGCTGAGCATAACGGCATCGGCGCCTTCGTAGATCGCCGTTGCGACGTCCGAGACCTCGGCACGCGTTGGCATAGGGCTTTCGATCATGCTCTCAAGCATCTGAGTCGCGACGATGACAGGCTTCGCCACGGTCCGACATTTCCGCACAAGGCGTTTTTGGATGGGCGGCACGTTCTGAACGGGCAGCTCCACGCCTAGATCACCGCGCGCGACCATGATCCCATCAGAGACCTTTAGAATTTCATCGAAGCGCGACACCGCGTTTGGTTTTTCGATTTTGGACAGAACAAGCGCGCGCCCCTGAATGAGCGAGCGCGCCTCAACGACATCTGCAGGTCGCTGCACAAAGCTCAAAGCCATCCAGTCGACACCCAAGCTGCAAGCAAATTCCAGATCTGCCTTGTCTTTGTCGCTCAGCGCGGCAAGCGGCAGTTCCGCGTCCGGGACATTTACACCCTTGCGATTGGAAATCGTGCCCCCAGTCACAACTTTGCAATCGGCAAAGTCTTTTCCACAGCTTTCAACCGTCAATCGGATTTTACCATCGTTAACAAGCAACGTCGCCCCAGGCTCCAGCCCCGCAAAGATCGCAGGGTGTGGGAGGTTCACCCGGTTCAGGTCACCTTCGGCTGGGTCCAGGTCCATGCGGAACGCGGCCCCCTCAACAAGCTCTTCGCTGCCATTGGCAAACACGCCGACACGCAGTTTGGGACCTTGCAAGTCCGCTAAGATCGCAATGGGCGTACCGATATCCTCTTCGACCTGGCGAATGATCTTGTGTTTCGCCGCGATTTCTTCGTGCGTCCCGTGGGACATGTTCAAACGAAACACATCGGCACCGGCCTCATGCAACGCCCGAATGGTCTCGTAGGTGTCCGAGGCGGGGCCAAGTGTTGCGACGATCTTAACGTTACGGCTGCGTTTCATGCACGGAGGTCCTTCGCGAGCTGGAATGTTAGCGTTATCACCCAATTCCCTTCCGGGTTCAACTGACCTATGCCCCTGCCTCAGAGGGATGACACTGCCATGACATATCAACCATTTGTTATCACGGGTGAGACACGGCCCGCTCCTTGGCTTGTGACCTGCGATCATGCCAGCAACACAGTACCCCCTTTTGTGAATAGCGGCAGCTTGGGATTGCCAGAAGATGACATGGCCCGCCACATTGCCTTTGATCCCGGCGCTGCAGGTGTCGCGAAAGCCCTGGGTGCGGCGTTGGATGCGCCGGTCATCTGTTCAAACTTTTCGCGTTTGGTGATTGATCCCAATCGCGGGCTGGATGATCCGACACTTTTGATGCGCCTTTATGACGGCACGCTCATCCCTGCCAACCGCTTTGCGACCGATGCAGACATCGCCGAGCGGCTCGACCGTTGCTATCGCCCCTATCATGCCGCGCTGGAAGAGTTGGCGGCGCGGCCCGGAATTTGCCTGATTTCGGTTCATTCCTTTACGCCACAGCTTAAGGGGCGGCCGCCGCGCCCTTGGCAGATTGGCATCCTCTCTGCCTCAGATCGGCGGGTGGCCGACCCGTTGATCGCGCGCCTAACGGAGGAGCCGGACTTAACCGTTGGCGACAATGAACCCTATTCAGGGCACCTGCCGGGCGATGCGGTGGATCAACACGCCTTGCAGCAGGGCCGCCCCAATGTGCTGATCGAATTGCGCCAAGACGTCATCGCAACAGGGGACGCCCAGGAAAACTGGGCCACGCGTCTCGTGCCGCATCTTGAAGCCGCCCGCCGCGACGCCAATTTGTAGCTACATCGAAACAGCACTTGTCAGGAGCCATCATGGACGCGCAAACACAGCTTGAACTCGAAGCCGCCGCCTTTCGCCGCTTGCGCCAGCACCTGATGGAAGACCGCACGGATGTTCAAAACATCGATATGATGAACCTCGCAGGGTTTTGCCGGAACTGCCTGTCGCGTTGGTATCAAGAAGCCGCTGCGGAAAAGGGCATCGAGATGGACAAAGAGGCCGCGCGCGAGGCGTTCTATGGCATGACCATGGCCGAGTGGAAGACCAACTATCAAACCGAAGCAACCGGCGACCAAAAGGTCGCGTTTGAAAAGAGCTTCAAAGAAAACGTCGGCCCGTCTTAGGGTCCAGATTAAGCCGCCGCCCACTTGATAGAACAGCCCATCGACGGCACCTGATCTTTGGGTCCGGCCCCCGTTTCTGCGACCAGCTTCATCGCTTCGTAAAGATCGCGGCGCAGATCAGCAGGACCGGCAGAGGCGCGCGAGGCATCGAGCCGCCCGCGATACTGCAAACCAAGCTTTGCGTTGAACCCAAAGAAATCTGGCGTGCAGGCCGCGTCATAGGCCCGCGCGACGCTTTGATCGGCGTCATGCAGGTAGGGAAACGGGAACGCGTGCTGGTCGGCCATGCGCACCATGTTCTCAAAACTGTCGGCGGGGTAGCTGACGGCATCATTCGAACAGATCGCAGCCACCCCAACGCCCAGCACAGAGAGGTCCCGCGCGTCCCGAACAATCCGATCCAGAATTGCCAGGACATAGGGACAGTGATTGCAAATGAACATCACCAGCGTCCCGTTCGGCCCCGATACCGATTGCAAGCTGTGCCGCGCGCCGTCGGTTCCGGGAAGATCGAATGCGGGCGCGGGCCAGTCAAACGCACAGACGGCTGGGGTTGCGGCCATTGTCTCGTCCTCCATTTCGGCCCGCGGGCCGTTCGCCGCCACAATCCACTCTGGACACGCTTCGGTCAATCCGGCACACCCGAGCGGCGCAAAATTCGTCCAAAGGTCTGACAGGATGCTTCTCTTTACCAACGCGCGGCTGATTGATCCGCAAAGCAAAGCAGAGGCACCCGGCGCGCTTTTGGTCAAGGATGGCGAGATTGCCGAGGTCTTCGACACGCCGGCACCTGAGGGTATCACTGCGGACGTGGTCGACTGCCGTGGCAAAGTCCTTGCCCCCGGGATTGTCGATCTTGGCGTAAAGGTCTGCGAACCGGGCGAGCGGCATAAAGAAAGCTATGCCTCGGCTGGGGCGGCGGCGGCGGCGGGCGGTGTGACCACCATTGTCACGCGGCCCGACACCGATCCGACCATCGACACACCAGAGATTTTGGAGTTCGTCACCCGGCGCGCGCAAGCCGACAGTGTGGTCAAAGTTCTACCCATGGCCGCGCTGACCAAGGGGCGCGCGGGTCAAGAGATGACCGAGATCGGGTTCTTGCAAGACGCAGGCGCGGTCGCCTTTTCCGACTGCGATCATGTCGTGCGTGATACGAAGGTGTTGGCCCGTGCCTTAACCTATGCTCGGGCGCAAAAGGCGCTGGTTTTGGGCCACATTCAAGAGCCGATCCTGTCTGCGGGCGCTTGCGCGACGTCGGGCAAGTTTGCCTCGCTGCGCGGTCTGCCAGCAGTCAGCCCGATGGCCGAGCGTATGGGCCTGGATCGCGACATTGCCATGGTCGAGATGACCGGGGCCGCGTATCACATCGACCAAATCACCACCGACCGCGCCCTGCAAAGACTGGCGCGCGTGAAGGCCGCGGGCCTGAACATGACGGCGGGCACTTCGATCCACCACCTCACGCTGAACGCCTTTGACGTGGCCGACTATCGCACGTTCTTTAAGCTGAAGCCCCCTCTGCGCGACGAAGACGACCGATTGGCAACGGTTGAGGCCGTGGCCTCGGGCCTGATCGACGTGATCTCGTCCATGCACACACCACAGGACGAAGAATCAAAACGCCTCCCTTTCGAGGCCGCCGCTTCGGGTGCGGTCGCGCTCGAGACGCTTTTGCCCGCAGCGATGCGCCTGGTTCATGGCGGGCATATGGATCTGCCAACGCTGTGGCGCGCGCTCTCGTTGAACCCTGCAGAGCGGCTGGGCCTGCGGCAAGGTCGCCTGTCGGTTGGTGCGCCTGCAGACCTAGTGCTCTTTGACCCCGATGCGCCCTTCCAGCTTGATCGGTTCAAGCTTTTGTCAAAGTCCAAGAATACCCCATTTGATGACGCCCGGATGCAGGGTAAGGTTCTGGGCACCTGGGTGAACGGCACCCGCGTCCACGGAGGCCCCTAATGCCCCCCATTGAAACCAGCTTCGCGCTCCTCGCGGTTTGGGGTGTCTTGGGTTACTTGGCAGGCTCAATCCCGTTTGGCCTGCTGCTGACCCGCGCCTGGGATCTGGGCGATTTGCGGTCCATCGGATCGGGCTCTATCGGCGCCACAAACGTGCTGCGCACAGGATCGAAGGTCGCCGCCGCGCTGACGCTGGTCTTAGACGGCCTAAAAGGTGCAGTTGTTGTGCTTGTCGCGCGCGCAGTCACCGGCGAGGACGCGGCCCAGATTGGCGCGCTGATGGCGATGGTCGGCCACTGCTATCCCATTTGGCTGAAGTTTAAGGGCGGCAAAGGCGTTGCCACCTTCCTGGGGTTGATGCTGGCGCTTAGTTGGCCGGTTGGCCTTGGCTGCTGTGCGGCTTGGCTGATTGGGGCTGCCCTCTTCCGGATTTCGTCGATGTCTTCGCTCCTTTCGGCAGCCAGTTCGACCTTCCTGATCTTCGCGCTTGGGCAAAGCCAGATGTTCCTTCTGGGCATTCTGCTGACGCTTTTGATCTTCTGGCGCCACCGCAGCAACATCACGCGGATCCGCGCAGGCACCGAACCCAAGATCGGCAAAGCCTAGACCGCCCGCCCGTAACAGGGTTGACATTTCTCTGATTTCACTTATTTCTCTTATGACAGAAATAAGTGACGAAACTGACATGCACCTCTCACCCGCCATGCAAGACTTTATCCTCCACTGGGGCGATATGGGCGCCAAGTGGGGCGTGAACCGGTCTGTCGCACAAATCCACGCGCTTTTGCACATCGCGCCCGAGCCGATGACCGCCGATGAGATCTGCGAAACCCTGGGCCTTGCGCGCTCTAACGTGTCAAACGGGTTGAAAGAACTGCAATCCTGGAAGCTTGTCACCTCCCAGCGGGCCTTGGGCGAGCGCCGTGATCAGTTCACATCCGTGCGGGACATGTTCGATCTGGTGACCCTGGTGGTCGAAGGCCGCCGGTCGCGGGAATACGCGCCAACAGTCGATGCGCTGCAAACGGTCAGCGTTGAGGCCAAAGGCGACGGAACCCCCGCCGAGGTGCGCGCGCGCATCGAAGACACGCTGGAAACCATGAAACTCTTTGACGATTGGTACAGCGAAATGGCCCGCCTGCCCCGCCGAACGCAACTAAACCTGGTACAGCTTGGCAGTCGCATCGCGCGCTTTCTGCCGAAGTCAAAAGGGGACAGTTAAAAAAATTTGGCCTCAAATTTCTCTCATTGCAGAAAATACGGAAATCCACGATATGAAACACACTAAGAGAAGGATCCCGCGCCTGCTGCCTAAGCCGGTTGCAAAACCTTATTTGATTGATCCCTTGGCCTTTGTAGTGGCCCTTGTCGGTGCGCCTTTGGCCGTTGGCCTGCTGGGTGCGCCACTTATGCTGATCCCTGTCTTTGCGGTTGTGTTTGGCGGGCTGCCCTATCTGATCCTGGGCACCCCAACACTGCTTTGGGCCTTCACCCGGTGGGGTCCACGCGCGAAAATCTCAGCCGCATTGGGCTTTGCCGGGGTCGCACTGCCGCTTTTGGGGATGTACCTTGTCACCCTCGCGTTGGCAGAACCCAATCCTGATCTCGACGGCGCGATCGGCATGGGTCTCATTGGCCTCTTCTTTGGGCCCATCTGGGCCGGAACCTGTGCCAGCTTCTATCACCGGCTCGAACGCAAACCGTATCGCCGCCTGAACGCACTCTAACCAAGAAGGAGAACACCATGCTGTTTTACACGTTCCTCTACGCAACTCTGGCGATGAGCGGGGTCGCGGCCTTAACCATCGCGATCCTGCACATCGGCCAGTTGCTGACCCCCTGTCCAGAGCGCGGCGCTGCAGCGCGGATCACTGCGCTCACCGTGGCCTGCGCCTTTGCGGCCATCGGGGCGGGCGGCGTGATCTTGATCGGCGCATTGCTGCCCTTGCTGGCCGAAACTCCGCTGGTGGGCATGCCCCTGGCGCTTGGTCTGGCCATCCTGTGCCTTGGCCTTGGCTTTACCCAAGCCGTCGCGCAATTGCACGCGGTGATGCAGCCGGGCGGCCTGCCCACCGTTGCAGAGGATGTCGGCCCCGCGTAGCATCCCGCGACGCGACCGAAGGGCAGGACCATGAGCGATCCCACATGGGGCATAGTGATGACCGCGCGGGAACCTGCCCAACTGGTGCTGGCCAATATTGGCTGGCACCTGCACACAGGCGCCTCGGAAATTCACCTGTACCTAGATGATCCAGAGGATCCGGTCGCAGCGGACCTTGCCGCGTTGCCCCAAGTGCACGTCACGTTGTGCGATGCCACCCACTGGGCGGGACGGAAGAAGGGTCGCCCGGATCAACAAACACGCCGCCAAGTCTTCAACTGTGATCATGCGATGGCGCGCGCGGGCGTTGACTGGCTTGTCCACTTGGACGCGGACGAGTTTTTGGTTCAACACACGTCGATGGCAGCCGAAATGGCTTGGCTGCGGCCTTACGAGAGCGAGCTACATTTCCCAGTCTGCGAACGGTTTTACACGGAACCACCTGCGCATCTCTTCGATGGTGTATTGCGGCAAGCCACAACCGGGCGACGTGATCTGCCTAAGGACCTTTTTGGCGACTTGGACCGATACTTCAAAGCGGGCATGACCGGCCACGCGGCTGGCAAATCCGCCGCGCCGACCGACAGCGATTTTCGCCTTGGCGTACACTCCGCCTATCGCGGCAAACGGGACGCCGCACATAAAGCGGAACGGCACGTGTCACGCTCCACCCGGCTCTATCACTTTGATGGTCTGACACCGCTCCATTGGCTGATCAAACTGGCGCGCTACGCCAAGGGCCGCGAACAGGGCTTCTTTCCACCGGGGCGCACCGCGCAGTTGGATGATTTACAGACTGTCCTGGGCAACCCCGAGGCGGTCATGGCCTTTCATGACAAAATCCGCGTTATGGATCCCACGACATCCGCCAGGATGGCCGCGCATGACCTGCTGGAGCCTTCAAGCTTTGACCCGTCGCAGGCCATGAAAGACGTGTTCGGACAGGTTCCCGATCTTACTGTCGCGCAGTTTGACGCGGATCTGGCAGAGCGATTCCCAGACCTCGTCGCCGACGTCATGGAAACACGTGAAAAGCCCTAATACGCGTACTCTTCATAGATTTTCGTCAGATCGCCCGCCCAATCGCCATGGTATCTTGCAAGAAGTTCATCGGCGGGCGCTTGGCCTGCATCCAAGCTTTCCTGGAGTGCATTTAGGAAATGGGTTTCATCCGGCACAAGCCCGCCCGAACCTGCACAAGCGCGCGCCTTCAGACCGGCATGTGACAGCGCCACCGCCTCTTTGGCCAAATCAAACATCTTGATCCCGCCAACCTCGGCCATCAGCCCATCCTGATAGGCCGCCACACGCAGCGCTTGACGCGTCTCGGCATCCCAGTCTTTGACCAGGTCCCACGCGGCATCAAGCGGCCCCTGATCATACATCAGGCCAACCCAAAACGCGGGCAGCGCACAAAGCCGCCGCCAGGGTCCGCCATCGGCCCCACGCATCTCGATAAACTTCTTGATCCGCGCTTCGGGGAAGATCGTTGTCAGGTGATCGGCCCAATCACTGAGTGTCGGCGTCTCGCCCGGCAGCGCGGGCAGCTTACCGTCAAGGAAATCGCGGAACGACTGACCCAACGCGTTCACATAGGTCCCATCACGGTAGACGAAATACATCGGCACATCGAGCGCGTAGTCGACCCACTGCTCAAACCCGAAGCCTTCTTCGAACACAAAGGGCAACATGCCAGTGCGGGATGCATCCAGCCGGTCCCAGACCCAGCCACGCCAGGACTTTTGCCCATTGGGTTTGCCTTCAAAGAACGGCGAGTTGCCAAAGAGCGCGTTGGCCACAGGCTGCAGCGCAAGGGCCACGCGCAGCTTTTGAACCATATCCGCCTCGGACGCGAAATCGAGGTTCACCTGTACCGTACAAGTCCGCCGCATCATGATTTTGCCGCTGGTGCCGACGGTGTCCATATAGGCATCCATCAGCTTGTAACGGCCCTTTGGCATCATCGGCATCTCGTCATGGGTCCAATGTGGCGCGGCCCCAAGTCCGATGAAGCCAACACCAACTTTGTCGGCAATCTCTTTGACGTCGGCGAGATGCTCGTTCACCTCGTCGCAGGTCTGATGGATCGTCTCGAGCGGCGCGCCAGAGAGTTCCAACTGCCCGCCGGGCTCAAGCGAGATGTTAGCGCCGTCCTTGGTCAGACCAATCAGCTTGCCGCCCTCTTCCAGCGGGTCCCAGCCACGCCCATCGCGCAACCCTTCCAAAACCGTCAAGATCGAGCGTTCGCCCTCATAAGGCAGTGGCTTGAGCGTGTCTTTGCAATAGCCAAACTTTTCATGCTCTGTCCCAATGCGCCAATCGGCCTTCGGTTTGCACCCGCTTTCCAGATACTCACCAAGCTGCGCATAGCTTTCGATCGGGCCGCCGCCGGACTGGGGTATAGACATGTTCGCGTGCTCCGCCGCTTTTGGTTTTCCAGGTGTTTGGATGATCAAAGCACCAGGGAGTGTCAATGCAAGGTCTGATGTGCGGGGCGCGTAGGGCCGCGCGACCAGATCACAGTGTCGTGGGGCCGAGAGTTGCGCAAAGAGGCGAGCATCCGCTCAACCTTAAGGTCTGGCAAAGTCGTAAACGCATCAAAAAGGGCATCCGCCCCATCTGCATTGACCGGAATGAACAACTCATCTTGCTCTGACCGAAGCTTCCAATGCGCCGTGACACCGGTGCGCAAAAGTGCGATTTCGACAATATCGCGCAAGGCCATGCTGCCACCCGTCATGGGGCCGAAGTAGATAATCTGCCCCTCGTCCACATCAACGGAGCCCGGCCCGTCGCCCGCCCCACGAAACCGTCCGCGCTGCAATCCGAGAAATACAAGAGCAATGCCCATCACCAAAACAGCGACACCCACATAGACCATCAACCCGGTCCCGCCAAAGACCTCAGAGCTTCCCAGGAGGACCAAAAGCGCGCCGACCAACGTCTCTCGCCACCGCCAAAACCAAACACGAATTTCGGGACGGATGAAGCCCATCATGAGGCGGTCTCCTCTGCCAACAGTTGAATACGGTAACTCCCGATACGTTGAAACCCGATCCCTTCGTAGGCCCGCGATGCCGCCTCTGAAGCGGCAAATAAAACGGCGCGCGTCACGCCTTGCGCACGCGCGAGGGCCAGATGCGCGGCCACGACCCGGCGCCCGTATCTGCGATTGCGCAATGCATTCGGTACATAGACACCGCCGACTTGTACGATGTCTGGCAAAGCGGCGTTAAAGGCCGTCATGGCACAAGCCTCGCCGTTTTCCACAAGGATACGCACGCGCTGGTTGTGGATAGCCCTGTGGGCGCGATCCCGCGCGACGCTTTGTGCGGCCGCGCCTGCCGTGGACAAGCCTGTGTCCAACTCGTAGCGGTGAAACCAGTCGCACAGCATCTCTTCATGCTCTGGCTGAGGAACTTGTAGTTTACCCACATCAAGATTCCCGCCTAACGTGCTCAATTCAAGCGAGTAGTGCGGCTCATCAACAGCCCTGCGCCACCTTTCTTGGGCATAACCTAAAGCGTCCACAACGACCGGCACCTGCTGTGCATCACCTGTGATGCCGACCATCTTTCGATTTTCCAACATGCGGACGAACGCATGCGCAGCCTGAACGTCTGGTTCGGGCATCTGACACATCATAAAGCCGTGGTTTGTGATGCCAAACACGGCGTTCAATGCGCCGCCCATCTCCCACAAATAGTAATCGGTGCCGTGCGGGTGTTCGGAATTCAAGCCATGATCATAGAGGTTTCCCCGCAGGAACATCGATGTGTCCGGATACTGCGCCAGAAACGCCGAGAGCGTTTCGACATCTTTGTCTTCTGCTTTGCGGATCATCGCCAATCCCCCAAGGCCGCTTGCCAAAGCGTCAGTGCTGCAACGGCTGCCGTGTCTGCGCGCAAGATACGTGGGCCGAGGCTCACGGGATGACAATACTCCAAGCCGGCAAATCGCGCACGCTCGCTTGCCGAGAATCCACCCTCTGGCCCGACCAAAATCGCCGCTGGCTCATTCATCGCACTACTGATCTGCGCGCCCTCGCCTGCGCGGGCTTCATCGCAAAACATGATGGTTCGGTCAGCCTGCCACGCGCTGAGCACGTCGCTTAACTTCGCGGCTTCGGCGACCTGGGGCACATAAGTCGCGCCGCATTGCTCGGCCGCCTCCACCGCATGGGCTTGCAGCCGATCCTGCCGGACACGTTCGGAATTTGTAAATTCGGTCAGAACCGGGCAGATCCGCGCGACCCCCATCTCAACCGCCTTTTCCACGATGAAATCCGTGCGCGCTTTCTTAACTGGCGCGAACAAAAGCCAAAGGTCCGGCGGCGCAACAAAAGCTGCTGCGTGCTCAACACAGTGCACCAGCCCGTCCCGTTTCCCGGCCCGGTCAATGCGCGCGCGCCACTCGCCGTCCCGCCCATTGAACAGAGCCACATGCGCCCCGACCGCCTGCCGCATCACCCCAAAAAGGTAATGCGCCTGCGCACGCGACAGCACGACATCTTGCCCTGGTCCCAGGTCGGCGTTTACAAACAGGCGGATCTTTTCTCGCATAAAGCCTCCCCTATGACGAACCAAGATGAAGTGCCAGAGGGCCAAGTCGCCGATGCGATCAAAGGCAATTGGGTCGACAGCTATGCGCCTGCCTTTACCCGACCTTACCTGCGCTTGTCTCGCGCGGATCGCCCCATCGGAACCTGGCTGCTTTTGATCCCTTGCTGGTGGGGTCTTGCCCTTGCGATGCTGTCGGATGGCCGCGCGAGCCTGTACGATCTTTGGATCGCGTTGGGATGTGCGATTGGTGCGTTCTTGATGCGCGGTGCGGGGTGCACTTGGAACGACATCACCGATCGCGACTTTGACGCGCAAGTCGCGCGCACCCGCTCACGGCCCTTGCCATCTGGCCAGGCGACTGTGACCGGTGCTTACTTGTGGATGATTCTCCAGGCGCTTGTTGCCTTTGGTATCCTGTTGACCTTTCCACCAGCTGCCATTTGGCTTGGCATCGCGTCGCTGGCGACGGTCTGTATCTACCCCTTTGCCAAACGCTTCACCTGGTGGCCACAAGCGTTCCTAGGGATCGCGTTCAATTGGGGCGCACTGGTCGCCTGGACCGCGCATAGCGGCTCGCTTGGCGCGCCAGCGGTCGTTCTTTACGCCTCTGGGATCGCGTGGACCCTGTTTTATGACACCATCTACGCGCATCAAGACACCGATGACGACGCGCTGATCGGCGTGAAATCGACCGCGCGCCTGTTTGGCGACAAGACCGGCACGTGGCTGGTCAGGTTTTTGATTGCCACCACCGGACTGATGCTGATCGCTGTGATTACAGCCGCCCAAGGCCAGGCATCGATTCTGGCACTCGCTGTGGCTGCAACGGGTCCCTGGGCCATGGGTTGGCACATGGTCTGGCAACTGCGCGGGCTCGATATTGAAGACAATGAAAAGCTTTGGAGCCTGTTTCTCGCAAACCGAGATACCGGCCTCATCCCATTAGGTTTCTTTTGCCTAGCACTTTTCCTGTGATTGCAACCGCTCTTCAGCACGCGTAACAGTGCTGGGAATACCTGTGTCCGAGTGTCGTCTTTCTAGGTCTCATGCGACTGATCTCTATGCTTCCGAAATTGATGACCTTCGTGGTGGCCGCAGGGTTGTCTTTGCTGGTGGCGAACTATTCGGTCGAAATCATCGAAGATCGATCCGAGATAGGTGTGCGTTCTGCGCTCGACACACGCGGTTTCACCTGGGCTGAGGTGGCCGCGGACGGCCTGCAGGTCACATTGGAAGGCGTTGCACCAACCGAAGCGCTGCGGTTTTCCGCTCTTACAGCGGCTGGGTCCATCGTCGACGCAGCACGCGTTATCGACCGCATGGACGTAACCGCGCTGACGAACCTTGCGCCACCCCGCTTTTCCGCTGAGATCCTCCGAAATGATGCAGGCTTGTCTGTCATCGGTCTTATTCCGCTCTCGGATGACCGAGAGGCGCTAGAAGCGCGCTTTGCCGATTTGGTTGGCGCAGAAGGGTTTGCCGACTTCCTGGAGACAGCAGATCACCCCGCGCCGGAAGGTTGGTCTGACGCGATGAGCTTTGCGCTGGCGGCCTTGGGCGAATTGCCGCGCGCAAAAGTCTCTGTTGAGGCGGGGCGCGTCCGCATCAACGCCATGGCCGGCAGCAGCGAAGAAGAGATTGAACTTGAACGCGCTTTGTCGCGCGCGGCCCCGCCCGGGTTGATCGTCTCGCTTGATATTATTGCCCCTCGTCCGGTCTTGACGCCGTTCACGCTGCGGTTTGTCTCGGACAATGACGGTATTCGGTTTGACGCGTGTTCAGCCGATACCGTTCAAGCGCGCGCGCGTATCCTGCAGGCAGCCTTCGCGGCCGGGCTGACGGGGTCAAATGTTTGCCAAGTCGGGATGGGCGTTCCGACGCCCCGTTGGTCAGAAGCGGTTGAGCTGGCGATTTCGGCTATCTCTGACCTGGGAGGAGGCACCGTAACTTTTTCAGATGCCGACGTTTCACTTTTTGCGCTCGAAGGCACTGGGCAAGAGTTGTTCGACCGGGTGGTGGGTGAGTTAGAGAATGCCTTGCCGGATGTGTTCGCTCTAAAAGCTCTGCTCCCAAAACCAGAAGATCCAACCCTCGGCCCACCAGAGTTTACAGCCACGCTAAGCCCGGAAGGCCAAGTGCAATTGCGCGGCCGCGTATCCGACCTACCAAGCCGAGAACTGATTACGTCATTTGCGCAATCCCTTTTTGGGTCGAATACCGTCTATTCAGCGGCACGCATCGCTGAAAACCTGCCACCAAATTGGTCGACGCGGGTCCTGACAGGTCTCGAAGCGCTTGGATACCTGTCCAACGGCGCGCTGTTAGTGACACCAGATGTCTTGCGCGTCACCGGAAGAACAGGCGATCCGCAGGCCAAGCCAAGAATTACACAGCTCTTGGGATCAAAGCTTGGCGAAGGACAGCAGTTCGATATCGCGATCACCTATGAAGAAAAGCTAGACCCAGTTGTGAACGCGCCCACGCCCGAGAGTTGCCAAACTGAGATCGGCGAAATCATGAAGGCGGGGAAAATTTCGTTCGAACCCGGCTCTGCAAATATCGACGCTTCAACATTAGGCACGATGGATGACATCGCTGAGGTTCTTCGGGCCTGCGGGACGCTCAAACTAGAAATTCAAGGCCACACAGACAGCCAAGGCCGCGAAGAGATGAACCTGGAGCTCAGCCAGCAGCGCGCGCAATCTGTCCTAAACGAGCTGCGCGCGCGACGCGTTTTGACCGCCAGCTATATCGCCAAAGGGTATGGTGAGGCCCAACCCATTGCCGACAACGGCACCGAAGAAGGCCGCGAGGCGAACCGCCGGATTGAATTCCAACTGATCCGGCCGGCGCCCACTGCGCCTGAACCAGAAAGCACACTTGAAAGCGTGGCCGCTGGCGCCGATGAAGAAGCAGCGTCCCCAGAGGAGACGGCCGATGAGTAGAGCTGAGTTTG
Source organism: uncultured Aliishimia sp. (assembly GCA_963922415.1). Lineage (GTDB taxonomy): Bacteria > Pseudomonadota > Alphaproteobacteria > Rhodobacterales > Rhodobacteraceae > Aliishimia. The sequence goes on from CAWUIP010000012.1 coordinate 34,237, forward strand.
TCATTGCAACTGCGATCATCCTCTTTGTCGCCTTTTGCTTGGGCTGGTTTTCAAACTGGCTGATCAGCCGCTTTACAAGGGTTTCGGCGGCCGACGTGGGCGAGTTGGACCGGATGAGCCAGGAACTGCACGAAGCCGAAGAAACTCGCGACCAAGCAATCACATATCTTCAGCAGCGCGAAGCCGAGTTGACCAATCAACTCACGCAAACCGAAGCCGAACTGCGCGCCGCCATGGACGGTTTGCGCGACGCGCGGCACGAGGCCGAAGAGCTGCGCGCCTGGATCGAACGCCAGCACGGCACAGGCTGATCCACCCCAAAAGGCGACCCGCGTGATCCGTTTGGATCATGACGCCAACCTCCCCCGCCCGGCATAATCGCGCGCGGCGGCCTACGTTTGGCTGCACATTTGGGAGACGCCAAAATGACATTTACACTGATCAAGGGCACGTTGCGCCCCGACTTTGGACGGCCCGACGGAGACAGCATGCGGTTTGTCGCGGACGATCCATCGCTCTTTTATGACCTAAAGCGGCCCGGCTTCGGGCCAAAGATAAACCGTGGCAACAAGAGCATTCAGCTGCGGTACGAAGCCATCGACACGATGGAAAGCGCAGCAGATCCCGCGTTTGCGCAACCTGCAACAGATGCCAACATCGAGATGGCAAACGAGACCGCGGGCAAAGCGCATCTTTTTGCCCGGCAACTTGGCCCGCGGGGGCGCCCGATTGCCTTTATCTTCGGCGGCAGTACGACCCTGCCAGACGGCAAGACAAACGTGTTTCTAAGCGCCGAAGACATCAAGGACAGCTTCAATCTCCGCCAATTGGCCAATGGGAACGCCTATCCGCTTTATTACGATACGCTCTACCGGGATCTTCGGGACACCTGCACCGAAGCCTCACTGGCGGCCAAATCGGACGGCTTAGGTGTGTGGGCGCAAGACGCCTCGACATCTGGTGCGTATTGGACCGGGGACCTGAAATCGCTGCCGCCGATCTATCCCAAGCTGTGGCGGCGCATTCAGAAGTTCATCGCAGATGAGACGCTCTTTGAACCCGGCGAACCGATGCGCAACTTCATCCAGTGGCTCGAAGAAGAAAGCGACGAAGAAGTCACTGTACCCTCTCAAGGGATCACGACGCAGTTTGAAAACATTCTGGAGACGACCGAGACCAGCGTCAAAATGCTCTACGCGCCGCATGACATCGTGGTGGTTTCGCGCTGATCTACCAGCGCGCCAGGGCATCCTCGTCGGTGTCTTTCGCAGCCACCCAAGCAGCGGACCCGTCCGCCGAAATCTCGCGCTTCCAGAAGGGGGCGCGGGACTTCAGGTAATCCATCAGGTATTCGGCCCCCGCAAAGGCATCTGCGCGGTGCGGCGCAGCGGTTGCGACCATCATGATCATCTCACCCGGCGCGAGACGGCCGTGTCTGTGAATGACAAGTGCGTCACCGAGACTGAACCGTTCCACGGCCTCCACAACAAAGCGATCCAGTTGCGCTTCGGTCATGCCCGGATAATGCTCAATCTCCATCGCGGAGAGGCCCGCGTCAGTGTCGCGCACAATCCCGGAAAATGTCACCACCGCCCCCATGGACGATTGCGCGGCGGCAAAGGCGGCGGCTTCTGCGCCGAAGTCAAAGGGGGCCTCTTGCACACGCACGGTCATGGCCTAGCCGCCCGTCATAGGTGGGAAAAACGCGACCTCGCGCGCGCCCTCCAGGCTCGCATCGAAATCGGCCAATTCCTGATCCACTGCAACGCGCAACGCAGAAGTGTCTTCAAACGCCACGGCGTAGCGTTCTTCGCGCGCTTTGAGTTCGGTGACCAAGTCAGCGACTGTTTTGGCAGAGGTCTCAACCCGCTCTTTCGGCAGACCGATCCGTTCGCGCACCCATGCGAAATAGACGACATCGATCATTCTCGTTCCTCCAGATAGGGCAATGACTTTTGGAAGTAGTCCCATCCGGTCAGCACCGTCAAAAGTGCGGCCAGCCAGATCAAGCCAATCCCACCATAGCCCGCAAGCGTCATCGCGTTGAGCTTCCACACCAAGCCTTGCGTGTCTTCAACCTGACCACTCAACATCGCCTCGGTCATCTCTTCGCCCAGGCCCCAGCTTGCCATGGTCAGATAGTGTTCAAAGATGCCATGCGCGAACAAAACTGCCAGCGCCACCATCTGGACGGTTGTCTTCCATTTGGCGAGCTTTGTGACCTTCAATGCGCCAGCAACATCGCCCAGATACTCGCGCAAACCAGACACGAAGACCTCGCGAAAGAGGATGAAGACGATGGGCAGCACAATGACATAGGCCAGACTGGAATAAGTCAGAATGGCCGCACTTGCGATGACCACCATGGCCTTGTCGGCGATGGGATCCAACATGGTGCCCAGCTTTGTCATCTGCTGCCAAGCACGCGCCAAATAGCCGTCCAGCCAATCCGTCAGTGACGCGGCGACAAAGAGCGCAAGCGCCGCTATATCCGCGTAAGGCCGCGCCAGAACAAGAAACGCCACGGCCACCATCGGGGCGGCGAGCAACCGAAAAACTGTAAGGATATTGGGAACCGTCCAGCGCATGGCCGCACCCTATGCCAGGTCTGCGCGGAACAAAACCAACTCACGCGCCTTCGTGAAAGAAGGCATAGATCTTTTCCGCCAGCGCCTCTGACACGCCGTCCACAGCCTTCAGATCCACAAGATTTGCGCGGCTGACCGCCTTCGCCGAGCCGAAATGCGCAAGGAGCGCACGTTTGCGCGCGGCACCAACGCCGGGCACATCGTCCAGGGGCGTCGCGCCCACGGCCTTGGCGCGCTTGGCGCGGTGGGTTCCGATGGCAAACCGGTGCGCCTCGTCCCGCAAACGCTGCACAAAGTACAAAACCGGATCGTTATGGCGCAGCGCAAAGGGGCGCTGGTTGGGCCGGTAGAACTCTTCCTTGCCCGCATCCCGGTCAACACCCTTCGCCACACCCACCATCGGGATATCGTCAACGCCATGTTCCGACATGATCTCGGCCACTGCGCTGACCTGCCCCGCGCCGCCATCAATCAGCAGCAGATCCGGCCACAGGCCATCTTTGCGCTCTGGGTCCTCTTTCAAGAGGCGCTTGAAGCGCCGCGTCAGAACCTCTTTCATCATCCCGAAATCGTCACCGGGGGTCAGGTCTTCGCCCTTGATATTGAACTTGCGGTACTGGCTTTTGACGAACCCTTCCGGCCCCGCCACGATCATCGCACCGACCGCGTTGGTCCCTTGGATATGCGAGTTGTCATAGACCTCTACCCGCGCCGGTGGCGCATCAAGCTCGAACGCCTCGGCGATCCCGCGCAGAAGCTTCGCTTGGGTCGCGGTTTCGGCCATCTTACGGGCCAGGCTTTCGCGCGCATTGCGCAATGCGCTGTCGACAAGTTCCGCCTTTTCGCCGCGTTGCGGCACCAAAAGTTCGACCTTGCGGCCCAGCTTGCCGCTCAGCGCCTCGGCCATTAGGTCGGGGTTTTCGATCTGGTTGGACAGGATCAACTGCCGCGGTGGCTCTTTGGTGTCATAGAACTGACCCAAGAACGCCTCCAGCGCCTCTGCCGCGTCCACATCCGGGCCCACGCGCGGGTAGAAATCGCGATTGCCCCAGTTCTGGCCCGCGCGGATAAAGAACACCTGCACGCAAGCCTGCCCCCCGTCCATGTAAAGCGCCACGATATCCGCCTCGGTCACACCGCGCGGATTGATCCCTTGGGCCGTCTGCACGCTGGTCATGGCCCGGATCCGGTCACGCAGCGCGGCGGCCCGTTCAAACTCCATCGCTTCAGAGGCCGCGCTCATCTGCTCGGCCAGCTTGGCCTGAACGTCCGTGGACTTGCCCTGTAAGAACCGCTCTGCATCTTTGACGGAGGTTGCGTAATCCTCGACGCTGATCTTGCCCACGCAGGGCGCCGAACACCGCTTGATCTGGTAAAGCAAACAGGGCCGCGTGCGACTGTCGAACATCGCGTCCGAACAATTCCGCAACAAAAACACCTTCTGCAATTGGTTCAGCGTGCGGTTCACCGCGCCTGCGCTGGCAAAGGGGCCGTAATAAGCACCCTTCTCTTTCTTAGCGCCTCGGTGCTTTTTGATCTGCGGGAAATCGGTTTCTTGGCTGACCAGGATATTCGGAAACGACTTATCGTCCCGCAGGATCACGTTGAACTTGGGCTTGAGCTGCTTGATGAGGTTCTGTTCCAGCAACAGCGCCTCTGTCTCCGTCTTCGTGGTCAGAAACATCATCGACGCGGTCATCGAAATCATCCGCGCGATCCGAGGGCTGTGCCCCGTCAGGCGGGCGTAATTCGACACCCGCGCCCGCAAGTTCCGCGCCTTGCCGACATAAAGAACGCGACTTTCGACATCCAGCATCCTGTAGACGCCGGGCGACCCATCCAACGTCTTCAAATATCCCTGAATAACTTCAGGCCCGAGTGCTGCAGCTTGCCCTTGCGTCATCCCGTTACCATAGCGATTCTACGGCGCGGCTGCACTGAAAACGCACCCCACGCAACTGTGAAGACATCCACGGTTTGTGTGGATAACTCCGCGCATAAAATCCGACGACCTGGAAAATTTTTAAGTAAAAGAAGGGTTTCGTCAGTTTGCCTAAAAATTAGGCAATTATTCAAGTTATTGTTTTCTATGGAAATATTTTTGACCAACTGATAAATCACTGAAATAGCGACACTTTTTGTGACGGTTGTGTGACAGCCTGTGTCACGGTGTACAACTTTGGGCCATCGCACGCTATTCGACGCCCAATACGTCCGGTGTTTCCCATGCCAAATGCTGTCCGCCGTCGATGCACAGAAGTTGTCCGGTCACGGCAGGCGCATCCAAGAAATAACCCAGAGCGGCCGTGATATCCTCGACATTTGCGCCGCGCCGCAGCACCGTTGCGGCCCGCTGCGCTGCAAAATGATCTGCGGATTGGCGGCTGCCTTGCAGGGTTGGTCCAGGACCAATCGCATTGACGCGAATTCTGGGCGCAAGCGCTTGCGCTGCTGTCTGCGTAAAGGCCCACAGGCCCATTTTCGCAATCGTGTAGGTCATAAACTCGGGCGTGAGTTTGCGGACGCGCTGGTCGATCATGTTCACGATCAATCCCGTCGCGATGGGCTCATCTGCGGCATCTCGACCGGCGGCAAGATCTTGCAACGCCATCTGCTGGCTAAGCAGAAACGGCGCGCGCAAATTAGACCCGATATGCCGGTTCCAACTTTCGGATGTCGCCGTTTCCAATGTGTCGTATTCAAAGATCGACGCGTTGTTGACCAAACAGGTGATCGGGCCGCCAAGTTCTGTCACCGCCTGATCAAACAGAGCATGCGTTGCTGCTTCGTCCAATAGATCTGCCTGCAACCTGCATGCGCGCTGACCGGCCGTTTCCACCGCTGTATTTGTCGCTTCGGCACCTTCTGACGAAGACGCATAATGGATTGCGACGTCGAAGCCGCGCTGTGCAAGGTAAATGGCCATTGCCTGTCCGAGGCGCCCGCCTGCGCCGGTGACGAGGGCTCTTTTGTCATTCATGGTGCGGGCCTTTCTGCTACGTCAGCACCACGATGACATAGGCCACATACAGCCCAGACAAGGCAACGCCCCACATTCGCGTGATATCGCGGCCCATAAAGACAAATGGGATCAGGATCAGTGAGGCGGCAAGCATCACCCACAAGTCAAACGTCAGGAACTTCGGATCAACGGTAATCGGGCCCACCAACGATGCGACACCAATGATCGCCAAAAGGTTGAACATGTTCGACCCAATGACGTTGCCCAAAGCGACATCCGCTTGCCGCCGCAACGCGGCCATCACGGTTGTTGCAAGCTCCGGCAGCGAGGTCCCGACCGCCACAAGCGTCAGACCGATCACTGTGTCGCTGACCCCGTATTGCCGCGCGAGGATCGACGCATTGTCGACCAAGAGGCTCGCACCCAGTGGAAGACCGATCATGCCCAAAACAAGAAAAACCGCGATCAAAGGCTTAGACATATTGGGGTCAGCCCCCTCGACGTCTTCTTCGTCTTCCACCTCTTGTCCTACCGCCCTGTGGCGTTGCGCTTCGCGAAACGCATCGAAAAGCACCGCAGCCAGCGCTGCAAGCAAGATAAGCGCCGCAATCCAGTCAAACACGCCCCGGAATGCAAGCGCGATAAAAAGGAAAGTCGCCGCAATCATAAAGTTATAGGTTTTGCGCGTTTCACACTCGGACGTGTGCATCGTCGCCAACAAAGCGGGAATGCCCAACACCATCAGGACATTCGCCGTGTTAGATCCCACGACATTGCCCAATGCAATTCCTGGCGCGTCCTCCAGGATGGCTTTGATCGCGATTAACAGTTCTGGCGCAGAGGTGCCGAAGGCGACAATGGTCAAGCTCACAATCAAGGCCGGTACTCCCAGCCTGAGCGACAGGTTGACGGCGCCCTTTACAAGCGCGTCGCCGGCCAGAAGCAGAATGACAAGGCCCAAGCCCGACAGCAGCCAAGGAACAAGACTAGCCACGTGGCCCCCCACACGAACAAGGGCCCGATCCGATACGGTACCGCCCACATTTTGCACATTTGGCCTGCGACAACCGCTTGCCGCCAATCCAATGAAGCTTCCCGAAGAATCCAAGCACCGCGATAAAGGCAAGGAATATCAGGACAATCTTCGAGATCATGCGTTAAAGCCCAAACCGGGCAAAAGCCGCGCGTTCATCCAAGGCCGTGATCGCGTCATCCATCATCTGCGCGCCAAATCGGCGCAAAAGCGGCCGACGCATGTCATAGCGCCGAAACTTCACCTTCTCGCCAAAGCGTTCTTTCATCTTGGGCGCGATATGGCCGGTCCCATCGATCAGCCCAAGCTCCACTGCTTTTTCGGCCAACCACACTTCGCCGGTGAAGACATCGACATCTTCGGTCAGCTTCGGACCGCGGCGGTCTTTGATCTGAGAGATGAAGATCTTGTGCAGATCGTCCAAAATACCCTTGAGACGCTCAACATCCTCCGGCTTTTCGGGCCGGAATGGGTCAAGCATACTTTTGGAGTGACCGGCTGTGTAAACCCGACGCTCGATCCCTTGGCGCGCCAAAAATTCATGCGCACCGAACCCAGCAGAGATCACACCAATCGAGCCAACGACTGACGCAGGATCGGCCCAAATCTCATCAGCCGCACTGGCGATCCAATAACCGCCTGAGGCCGCGACATCTTCGACAAAGGCAAAGACGGGGACTTTCTTTTCCTCAGACAAGCGCCGGATTCGGGCCCCGATCAACGACGATTGGACAGGAGAGCCGCCAGGCGAGTTGATGATCAACGCAACCGCCTCTGGTTTTCCTTTGGAAAAGGCGCGCTCCAACACGGGGGCCAGCGCTTGATCGCTGAGCGCACCGCGCGTCCCGCTCGCGATCACACCGCTCATATGTACGATGGACACGACCGGGTCAGAGTTCAAGAAAGGGATGAAGCGCTTCATGTTAGGCGATTTAGAAGTGGCACCATGCCCAAACAAGGTTTGTCGCGTCGCGAACCGAAACTGAGGGAAATTGGCAACGCTATGACCGGATCCGCCACCCTGTTTTGAAGATCCATGCAATGATGCCCACACACAGACCGGTGAAAAGCAGGATCGCCACCAGCGAGGCACCAATTGGCACATCCGACAGACCAAAGAACGCCCAGCGGAACCCGGACACGAGATACACGACCGGATTGAACATCGACACGATCTGCCAGGCGGGTGGCAGCATAGAGATCGAGTAAAACGAGCCCCCCAAGAAGACCAACGGCGTCACGATAAGAAGCGGCACAAGCTGCAATTGCTCAAAGCTCTTGGCCCAGATTCCGATAATGAACCCCATCAGCGAAAAGCTGATGCAGGTCAGCACCAAAAACGCGAGCATGGCCAGTGGATATTGGATCGTCATGTCAACGAACAGGTACGAGGTGGCCAAGATTATCAGACCAATCATCAAGCACTTGGTCGCCGCCGCGCCCACATAGCCGATAACCACCTCTAGGTAGCTCATTGGGGCCGACAGAACCTCGAATATCGTGCCGATGAACTTTGGAAAGTAGATGGCAAAGGACGCGTTCGAGATGCCTTGGGTCATCACTGTCAAAAGGATCAGACCGGGCACAATGAATGCGCCATAGCTGACGCCTTCAACCTCGTCGATGCGCGATCCAATCGCCGCGCCAAACACAACAAAGTAGAGCGATGTTGAAATGACCGGGGACAACAGGCTTTGCAGAAGCGTCCGAAAGAACCGCGCCATTTCAAAGAGGTAGATCGCTTGGATCGCTGACCAATTCATGCGGCACCCTCCGTTTCCTGCACAAGGTTCACAAAAATGTCCTCAAGACTGGATTGCCGTGTCATCACATCGCGCAGTTGCAAACCCTCGTCCGCAATGGCACGCAAAAGCTGCGTAATGCCCGTGCGCTCCCGCCGCGTGTCATAGGTGTAGGTCAACGTGTGGCTGTCTTTCAATTCTAACTGAAACCCGGACAGCGCCTCGGGCACTGCGTCAATGGATTGTGCAATCTGCACATCCAAATGCTTTTGGCCCATTTGCTGCATCAGTTTGGTCTTCTCCTCGACCAAAAGGAGTTCGCCCTTGTTGATGACGCCGACGCGGTCCGCGATGGCTTCGGCCTCTTCGATGTAATGCGTGGTCAAGATGATTGTGACGCCGTCTTCTTTCATCTCACGCACGATGTTCCACATGTCTTTGCGCAACTCGACATCCACGCCTGCGGTCGGTTCGTCCAAGAAAAGAACACGGGGCTCGTGCGCCAAAGCCTTCGCAATCAGAACACGGCGCCGCATGCCACCCGACAGCGCGTTGATCTGGCTGTTCATTTTGTCGCCAAGGCTGAGCTTGTCCAAGATCTGTTCAACCGCACCATCCTTGCGCGGCTTTCCAAAGAGCCCGCGCGAGAAGCGCACGGTGTTGTGGACCTTCTCAAAAGGCTCAAGCGCGATCTCTTGCGGCACAAGCCCAATCAACTGGCGCGCTGCGCGGTAGTCGGTGACCGTGTCATGGCCGCCCACTGTGACAGTTCCAGACGTGGGCGATGTAATCCCGCAGATTGTTGAAATGAGAGTGGTTTTCCCCGCACCATTCGGCCCAAGAAGTGCGAGAATCTCGCCTTCTTCGATGTCGAGCGACACAGACTTTAAGGCTTCAAACCCATCTTCATAGGTCTTTCGCAGATTTTTGATGCTCAAAATTGCAGCCATCGACGTCCCCAAACCATAACCGCTATTGCACGCGACCAAGGCGCCTTACGACGCCGCACCACCTGTCAATTTTTTGAACCAGCCGCGTTTCTCCTCGGCCTCGGCGCTCTCGTCCTCTTCAGCAGGGCCTTCAAGCACCTCCTGCAGGTTGGCAAAAAACTGATCCGCCATGCGCTTGGCAAATCCATCAATGATCCGTGAGCCCAACTGCGCAAGCTTGCCACCAACCTTTGCATCAACCTCATACGAGAGTTCGGTGCCGCCGTCTTTTTCAGATAAGGCCACTTTGGCTTCGCCTTTTGCAAATCCAGCAGCGCCGCCTTTGCCCTCGCCCGAGATCGTTATGGACGCGCCGGGCACCAAGTCAGCAAGCGTCACCTTACCTTTAAACGTTGCCTTCACAGGGCCGACCTTCTGAACCACCGTCGCTTCGAACCCATCGTCGGGCGTGCCTGTGACGTCTGTCGCGCCAGGAACGCAGGCTTTGAGCACTTCCGGCTCCAGCAAAGCTGCGTAAACCTCCTCTGGGCGCGCCGCAATTTGGCGCGTGTCTGACATTTGCATTTCGCACTCTCCGTTCGATGTCTTGCAAACGGTAACGTAGAAAAACGGCATGCACCATGGCGCAAATCGCAAGACTCTCTGTGCGGGGACGCGTAGGCCTATGGGTATGGAGCCCGCATCGCAGAATCGCCCAGCCGTCGGCATAGCCTTCGTTCTGGCGGGAATGTTTTGCATTTCGATCAACGACTTATTGATCAAACAACTGTCGGGATCCTATCCCCTGCATCAATCCGTCTTTCTGCGCTCTGGTATAGGGATCCTCTTTTCGCTGATCCTGGTACAGCTTGAAGGCGGTTGGTCTATCCTGAAAACCAAGCAGCCAGGATGGCACATTTTGCGTGGTTTGATGATCGTGATCGCGAATATGAGCTACTTTGCGGCCCTTGCTGCGCTGCCGCTGGCGGATGCGACTGCGCTGTTCTTTGTGGCCCCGCTCTTCATCACACTGCTGTCGATCCCGATGCTGGGAGAGCGCGTCGGGGTTTTGCGTCTTAGCGCGGTGGCAGTTGGGTTTTTGGGCGTCGTGGTGATGCAGCGCCCGTGGGCGAGTGCGGACACGCTGGATGTGCCCCGCATCGTGCTGCTGTTGCCGGTCCTGTCGGCCTTCACTTACGCGTTAAACCAGATCCTGACCCGCAAGCTGGGTGTAACAACCAAGGCCTCCGCACTCGCCGTCTATATCCAAGCGACCTTCATCGTCGTATCTTTGGCCTTTTTCATCGTCGCAGGCGATGGGCGCTACGCAGTGGGGGTTGAGAACGAAAGCCTGATCTTTCTGCTGCGCGCCTGGACCTGGCCCACGGCGGCGGATTGGCCTTATTTCCTCGCACTTGGCGTGAACTCCGCCGCCATCGGCTATGCGCTCAGCCAAGCGTACCGGCTGGCGGATGCAGCGACGGTCGCACCGTATGAATACATCGGCCTACCGCTCGCGGTTTTCTGGGGATGGGCTGTCTTTTCGGACCTGCCGGTTTTGGAGGTCTGGTTTGGGATCGCGCTGATCCTCGGCTCCGGTCTCTTTGTGTTCTTCCGCGAGCAGCAAAAGTCGCGCGCCATCGCCCGCGCGGGACGGATCAAAGGACGCCACTGACCGCGCGCTTAGACCGACACGCTCTTAAGCAGGGTTTCTCGATCAATCTCGTCCCGCCGCCCGCGCAAGGTGCAGGCACCGCGTTCCAGAACCACAAACCGGTCGCCCAGATCGAACGCGAAATCGAAATACTGTTCGACCAAGACAATCGCCATATCGCCCGCCGCGCGCAGGCGTTTAATCACCTCGCCGATCTGCTGGATAATGTTAGGCTGGATACCCTCGGTCGGCTCGTCCAAGAGCAGAAGCTTTGGCCGCGTAATCAGCGCGCGCGCAATGGCCAACTGCTGCTGTTGCCCGCCGGATAAGTCCCCGCCGCGCCGCTGCAAGAAGTCCTTGAGGATGGGAAAGAGGTCGAAGATCTCGCCGGGGATCTGGCGTTGATCGCGCGGCAGACAGGCAAAGCCGGTCTCCAAATTCTCCTGCACGGTCAGGAACGGGAAGATCTCGCGCCCTTGCGGCACGTAGGCGACGCCTTTCTGCGCAAGCGCATGTGCCGTCGAGACGCTTAGCTCTTCCCCGTCAAGGCGCACTGTGCCGCCCGACCGCGGGTGCGTGCCAGAGATTGCCTTCAGAAGGCTGGTTTTGCCCACGCCGTTGGTGCCCATAACGCAGGTGACCTCGCCGCGCGCGGCCTGCAAATCGATGCCATAAAGGATCTGGCTGCCGCCGTAATGCAGCGTCAGCGCTTCGGTCTGCAACAGATCACCGGCCAAGATACACCTCGATCACCTTTTCATCGCTGGTCACATGGTCGATAGAGCCTTCCGCCAGCACCGACCCTTCGTGGAGCACTGTCACCTTGCAGCCCAAGCGGCGGACAAACTCCATATCGTGCTCGACAACCACAACGGCGCGGGTCTTCGCCGCCTCGACCAGAAGATCCGTCGTATGTTCCCGCTCTGCCGGGGTCATGCCGGCGGCGGGTTCGTCCACCAGCAAAAGCCGCGGCTCTTGCGCCAATAGCATGCCAATCTCAAGCCACTGCTTTTGGCCATGGCTGAGCTCGCCCGCCTTGCGGTGCAACTGCGCGGCCAAGCCAACCTCTTCGGCAAGATCATTGACCTTGGACTGGTCCGCTTGCGAGGCCCGAAATCGCAGAACCGACAGGGGCCCGCGATCTTTCTTCAGCGCCAGCATCAGGTTTTCGCCGACGCTTTGATCTTCGAAAATTGTTGGGCGCTGGAACTTGCGGCCAATCCCTTCACGGGCAATCTGGCTTTCGGACATTTTCAGAAGCGACCGCGACGTGTCGCCCCAGATCACCCGTCCCTCATCGGGTCGGGTTTTCCCGGTGACGATGTCCATAAAGGTCGTTTTGCCAGCGCCATTCGGCCCGATAACCGCACGCAGCTCTGCCTCGGAGATGGAGAAGTTTAGGTTGTTGATCGCCTTGAACCCGTCAAAGCTCTTCGACACACCGGAGACTTCCAAAAGCGCACTCATTCGCTGCGGCCTTTCCGGGACATCAGGTCAAAAAGCCCGCCAATCCCTTTGGGCGCAAAGAGCGTGACCGCGACGAAGGACAGACCCAAGAGGACGGTCCACCAGTTGACCCATTCGATGGTGTAGAAGCCTAAGTTGACATCCGGCGCCTGCCCGCCCGTGAACCAGGTCGACAGAAGCGACACAAAGGCAGCGCCGATCACAGCGCCATAGAGCCGGCCGCGCCCGCCAATGGCGACCCAAACGGCGAGGTAGATCGAGGCAATCGGCGCAATCTCTGCCGGGTTAATGATGCCAGCTTGCGGATAGTAGAGCGCGCCAGCAATAGCGGCGATCACGGCGGTGAGCGTAAAGACGAAAAGCTTGAACGCCTCCACCGGGTATCCGAGGAAGCGCACGCGCGCTTCGTCATCGCGGATGGCCCGGATCGCAGAGCCGAACTTGCCCGACACAACCCACGCGCACAGCAGATAGCCAAGTCCAAGGGCCAACGCCGAGGCCCAGAAGAACCAAATTGACACGGTCGCCTGCGGCACGTCATCCAGACCAGGCAGGTTTTGCAGGCCCGACAGGCCGTTATTGCCGCGCAGCCCGCTGTCGTTCTGGAAAAGATAGAGCGACAGAGCCAATGTCATCGCTTGAGTGAGGATCGAGAGGTAGACGCCGGTGACGCGCGACCGGAAGGCGAGCCAGCCAAAGACCAGCGCGATCAGGCCGGGGACCAAGACCGCCGCGGCCAATTGCAAGGGTAGCGAATGCGCAAAGATCCAAATCGGCGGAAACTCGGAGGCGCCAACGACGCCAAAGATTTGGGTCGCAATCCCGTCCGAGATTTCTTGCGGCGTGGGCGGGATCTGTGCTTGCGCGAGGGAGGACGCCACAATCAGCTCGGTCCGCGCATACATCAGCCACATGCCGATCGCGTAGCCGCCGATACCGAAGAAGGCCATGTGACCTAGGCTGAGGATGCCGCAATAGCCCCAGACCAGATCCATCGCGAGCGCGACAAGGCAGAGGCAGAGGGTCTTGCCCAGGGTTTTCACAAAGCTGGTCGAAATCGCGCCGATGCCAAAGCCCTCGGCGAGGATGGTGACGCCAATGGTGAAGAGTGCAAGGCACGCGATAAAGATCAGGATCGACGGATTGCGCAAGACAAAGGATCGCCCCATCGCGGGTGTGGCGGTCGGCAAAGCAGCTGTATCAGCCATCCATTAAGCCTCCGCCGCGCGGCCTTTGAGGGCGATGATGCCCCTGGGCCGGAATTGGATGAAGAGGATGATGAACAGGATCATGTAGGTTTGCGCCGCGAGCGTGTTGGAGGGGTTGAGCCATTCGATGCCCTTTTGCAGCGTTCCGACGAGGGTCGCGCCGAGGAGGGTGCCCCAGATGTTGCCGACCCCACCGACGACCACGGTCATGAAGCTTTGCACGATGTAGTCGGCGCCCATCTCGGACGTGACTTTGGCGTAAAGGCCGATGGCCACGCCCGCGATGCCAGCGATCCCCGAGCCGAACCCGAAGGTCAGCATGTTGATCCGGTCCGGGTTGATCCCCATCGAGGCCGCCATGCGCGGGTTTTGCGTCACGGCGCGGACTTCCAGCCCCAGCCGCGTGCGGTTCATCACGATCAAAAAGACGGCGAGGAAAATCAGCGCCAGGACAAAGATCGCGATGCGGATGTAGCTGATCTGCACGATGTCGTTAAACACCAGGCTGCCGTCGAGCCAGCCAGGGGCTGTCAGCGGACGTGCCTGGGTGCCGAAGATATTCTTGGCAATCTGTTGCAGCGCGATGGAGATGCCGAAGGTCGCCAGAAGCGTTTCCAGCGGGCGGTGGTAGAGCCAGCGGATCACCAACCGCTCCATCGCGACGCCCGCGCCGAAGGTCACCGCAAAGGCCACCGGGATCGCCACGAGGATGGAGATTGTGTAGTCTGGGATGATCAACTGAATGACGTAGCCGGTATAGGCGCCCATCATGATGAATTCGCCATGGGCCATGTTGATGACGCCCATAACACCAAACGTAATTGCCAAGCCAATCGCCGCCAGAAAATAGATCGAGGCCAGGGACAGCGCATCGAGCGCGAGGTCGGCCGTCTGGTTCAGGGCCACTTTAGTTTCGATGCCCGTCAGCACCTCGACAGCCGCAATTGCGACGGCGGCGGGGGCGCCGGTGTAGCGTTCGAAGAAGGTGAAATCGTTCAAGGTCGCGGCAACGTCCGCCTCGGTCGCAGCGGGCGCGACGACACCCGCGGCTGCCAGAGCCGCATAGGCCGTGTCGCGCGCGGCATCGGTGCCAAGCTCGGACACTGGAACGCCGCCGACCATGCCTGCATCGATATTCGCAACCAGAACCTGTTTCTGATCATTGCGAGAAATACGGGGCGGGGCGAGGTCTGCTGCCACCAGAAGCGCATAGGCGTCGTCGGCACTCAGAGCGTCCGATCCAGGCGTCACCGCACCCAAAATGTCCGCGCCATCGGGCAAGACCTCGGCCACAGAAATCTCTGTCACCGCCAGCGGGTTAAGCGCGGCGCGGACATCAACACCCAAGTCCCCGTCAAAGGACCGGATCGCCGTGATTTGTTCGGCTTCGGTGTCGCCAAAGCGGATGGTCAAAAGGCGTTCCAACCGCATTTTGCGCACTTTGAGGTCCGCGTCGGGCTCGTCATCGATCGCCGCGCGCAGGGCGGCCAGATGCGACGGCTCTGCGTCGCGTTCAATCGCGTCGAGGGCCGTCGTTCGCACGTCAGGATCGGCATCGGAGAGCTGGAACTGCACCAGCGCCCCTGCGATCATGCCGCGAATACCGCTGTTGGGCTTTAACTGTTTATAATCTTTGGCCACAAATGTGCCGATTTCAGAGCCATCGGCGAAGTCATATGCGGTCAACTCTTTGCCCGACTTCTCGCCATAGACAAAAAGCATCGTCTCTTTGTTGAACCACATTTCTTTGTTTTGCCAACGCTGCAACACAGTCAGCGCCTCGGGCAAGCCACTGGCGGCAAGCGCGTCAATGGCAGGGCCAATCGTCTTGCGCGACGACTTTGCGATGATTTCGCTATGGGTTTGTAACAGGGTCTGGATCGGCGCATCGACCACTTGCGCCTGGGCACTGGTCATCCACAGCAAAAAACCGGCAAGTAACCAGCGAAACATGGCGTTCCTCAGTCGGTAAAGGGTCCCCGGAGGCTGGGAGGAGGGTGCCTCCGGGGTGTTGGTTCAGATCAGTAGTTGGACTTGATCTGCACGCAGCTTTTGGTCTCGGTGTTGTACATACCGCAGCCCAGGTCTTTCCAGTCAGACATCAGCACAGCGCTTTCTGGCAGATAGTCGGTCCAAGCGTCGCCTGGGACTTCTGATGTCTGGCTGATGATATCGAATTGACCGTCTTCTTGGATCTCACCAATCAGAACGGGCTTGGCCAAGTGGTGGTTTGGCAGCATGACCGCCGTACCGCCTGTCAGGTTCGGGAACTCTTGGCCGTACATCGCGGTGCGCACTGCGTCGACATCTGTGGTGCCTGCCGCAGTCGCCGCGTTCACCCACATGTTGAAGCCGATGTAGTGGGCTTCCATTGGGTCGTTGGTCACACGCTCTTCACCCATGCGGGCTTTCCAAGCTTCAACCCACGCCTCGTTGGCTTCCGCGTCTGCGGACTGGAAGTAGTTCCAAGCAGCCAAGTGGCCGACCAAGTTGGTAGTGTCGAGACCGGCAAGCTCTTCTTCACCGACCGAGAACGCAACAACGGGGATGTCATCAGCAGACACACCTGCGGCGGCCAGCTCTTTGTAGAAGCCAACGTTTGCGTCGCCGTTGATCGTCGAGATCACGCCAACTTTCTTGCCGTCAGCGCCCAGGGCCACGACGTCAGCAACAATCTTGGACCAGTCGGAGTGACCGAACGGCGTGTAGTTCACGAAGATGTCTTCCGCCGCGATGCCTTTGTCCTGAAGGTAGGCTTCGAGGATGTTGTTCGTGGTCCGTGGATAAACGTAGTCGGTGCCCAAAAGCGCAAATTTCTCAACTTCCAGCTCTTCCAGGAAGTAGTCGGTCGCTGGGATCGCTTGCTGGTTGGGAGCAGCACCTGTGTAGAATACGTTTTTGGAGCTTTCTTCGCCCTCGTACTGCACAGGGT